>JBNKXM010000261.1:0-3926 GCA_050300315.1 Thalassotalea sp.
TAATTTGAATCTCCACGACACTCCCGGATATGAGTGATGACTTGCCGCCACACTGAAACATAGTAATTAAACTTTATTTATGTTTATACATGAGCTATGAGATTGATGTTGATGATGATAACTACCTATATCACAAGTTGATTGTTTATACTTGCATGCTTAGAATAGGTTGCAAACCTATGATTCTAATCACCTTTTAACTTGGCTAAAAATTGATTAAAAGTCATTATTTGATCGCTACTAAAGAGAAAAAGTTAAAGCACTGGAACCATGGCGTAATATGTGTAAATCCCGCTGACTTAAGTCGGGCGATGTGGGTATCTAGATTATCGGTACGCATTACGTTTTCCAGCGCGGTTCTTTTTTGGGCTATTTCTAATTCGCTGTAACCATTAGCCCGTTTAAAATCATGATGTAAATCGATCAGTAAATTATTACATGTCTCGTCTTGAGCTGAAATTTTTTCTGATAACACTAAAATTCCACCTGGATTTAAACCATTAGCTATTGTATTGAGCATCGTTTGACGTTCATTTGGATCAATAAATTGTAAGGTGAAATTTAATACCGCCATTGACGCGTTACTAATTTTTGCATCAAGAATATTAGCTTCGATAATCTCGACAGGGGCTTCCCCTTTAAAGGCATTGATATGCATTTTACAGCGTTCAACCATAGCGGCCGAATTATCAATACCTATGATGTTACAATGTTTTGCGGAAATGGACTTACGCATAGCGATTGTTGCCGCGCCAAGTGAACAACCTAAATCGTAAACATTGGAATGGTCGGTAACATATTGCTGGCTTAATCGGCCGATAGTTTCGATGATAGTAGCGTAGCCAGGTACCGAACGTGATATCATATCGGGAAACACTTCGACAACCTGCGCATCGAATGCAAAGTCTCTGATTTGGCTTTGTTTATTAGAAAAAATTAAGTCAGTTTCTGAACGAGACATAAATACTTTGTCTTACAATAATCTTAAGTATTGGCATTTTAACCGAAAAGCGGTAGCTTATAAAATGGATTACAAAGAAAACCACGATAAAATAGCGTACTATTTAGTGTGAATAAGGCTTTCCATGAGGAGCTAACTTGAGGTTAATACAAGTAAAAAACATTTTATTGTTAGTTTTCTTGTTAACAGACAATCTGTTGTCTGCTCAAACGATTAATGGCGAAAATCGCCCACTGACTATTTCTGTCAATCACACGTCATATCCCTACCATTTTCAGGACAAAAACGGCAACGCTGCCGGTATTATGGTGGATTTGTGGAAGCTATGGGCGAAAAAGCAGCAAGTTGATGTTGAATTTGTCATCACCAACTGGCGCCAAACGGTAGAAAATGTTCGTTTAAAACGCGTTGATATTCATGCGGGCTTGGAACAAACCGAACAGCGTAGCGAGTATTTAGATTTCACCTCACCATTTTTTGAATTAAATAGTACTATTTGGTTGCATCGTGATATCAACAAAATTACCAGTATAGAGCAGTTATTGCCATATGCTATAGGTGTTGTTGCTGGTTCGAGCCATGTTGAAAAAATTAAGAAACTTCATCAGCACTTATCAATAAGAGAATATAAAAGTCGCTTTGATTTGTTTGATGCTGCGCTTAGTGGTGAAGTTGTCGCATTTACGAATATCGATAAATTATCTAAAAATTATCCTCGCTACCAAGAATTACTAGTGCAGTATCCCGCGTATAAGCAACTGCTATTTGATCGTGGTAAATATGTCGCGGCAGTGGCTAAAAATAATACGGAATTGTTAGCGTTTATTGAGCAGGGAATAGCAAAAATAACCGCTGAAGAAAAAACGGCAATTGAAAAGAAATGGCTTGGTGTCGCGAAAAAAAATAAGGTATTAACCTTAGCATATACGCCTGAGTATCCGCCTTATATGTCGATCTCATCGACAGGAAAAGCGCAAGGTTTATTCATTGATATTTGGCGTGAGTGGGCAACGGTCTCTGGGGTTGACGTCGCGTTTGTTCCTCAATCGCTGGCAGATACCATGGAAATTATCAATCAAGGTGGTGTAGATATCCATGTTGCTTATCCACAGCAATTATTGGTAGCTAACGATGTGCAAATGGCCCAAAAAGTCTATTCATTGGCCGCTAGTCTTTATGTCTCTAATCGCTTAGCAAACATTACAGCGTTATCTCAGTTAGATGGAAAAAAAGTCGCGATGCTAGCAAACGATGCTTATTTGTCCTATGCTCGCCAACAGTATCCTGCAGTTGATTTTATCACCTTTGAAGACGTTGACACTATGGTGAAAGCGGCGGAAATTGGAGAAGCGGTAGCTATGCTTGGCGCATTTGAAGTGATACATGCTCAACTGCCACAAGCAAATCTACAATCATATTTTTATCGTGTCGATGAAAGTCCATTTTCACAAGATTTTTTTGCAATCACACAAAAAGACAATAATCGATTAGCAGAAATTATTCGTGAAGGCTTTCAGTTACTCTCCGTTGCCCAATTGATTGAGGCTGAGAAACGCTGGTTGCATGAGAGTAGTGATGGTTACTATCAGCTTAATGCCAATAAGATCACATTAACTGGCGATGAACAGGCGTTTATTGAACAGCATCCACAAATAACCGTAGGAGTGGTTCGCAATATCCCTCCGATAGAATATATTGATGAAAATGGCAAACTTCAGGGGATCAATTCAGATGTGAACCGCATAGTTGAGCAACGCACTGGTCTTAAGTTTGACTATGTTGTTTTTGAAAATTGGAGTGAATTGTTTTCGGCAATAGAAAATGGCAGCATTGATATGATTGCCAGTGCCACAGCGACGCCTGAGCGAAAGCAAAACTTGTTATTTAGTGAACCTTATTGGCACATGCCCTGGAGTATTATTCATCTGCGTGAACTCGGTAATCGACTTACCTTAAAAGACTTTACGGGTAAAGAATTAGCGATAATAAAAGGTTATCACTTAGTCAATTATATTAGACAAACCTATCCCAACATTCGTTTACGACTTGTCGACAATAATGAAGAAGGTTTAGCCGCGGTTAAACGAGGAATTGTCAGTGGGTTAATTGAAAATATGGCATCAGCGTCCGAGCTGATCAACCGAGAAAGCCTGATCACCTTAAGCATGTCAGTCGTCGATGAATTTAGTGCAGATAGTTATAGCTACGCGATAAGAAAATCTTGGCCAGCACTTAAATCTATTATTGATAGGGCGTTGTTAACCGTTAACAAAACAGAAAAACAGAAAATCTATGAGAAATGGTTTTCGATTAATGTTGAAACAGGCTTAGATAAAACAACGGTATTAAAGGTATCAACTCAACTTGGCATCGTAATTTTATTAGTGCTAGCGGTTATTGTTATTTGGAATCGACGCTTATATCGGGAAATTCACACCCGAAAATCATTAGAAGAACAAATGAAGCATATGGCAACCCATGATGAATTGACAGGCCTTGCCAATCGTATTTTGCTTAAGGATCGCATTACCACGGCAATTAGTTTTCACCAACGTCAATCGTTGCAGATGGCGGTATTGTTTATTGACTTAGATGGTTTTAAAACCATAAATGATACTTATGGACACGATGTTGGGGATGAACTGTTAGTTGAGGTAGCTAATCGCTTAACGTGTTGTGTTCGCAAATCTGACACTATTGTACGTTTTGGAGGCGACGAATTTGTTTTGTTATTAACGGGGCTGCACAACAAGGAAGAAGCCGCTTTTATTGCGGATAAAGTGCTGAAATTGGTACAGCAACCGTTCCAATTATCGATGACGGATGCGGATATCGGTTGTAGCATAGGTATTGCTATCTATCCAGATGACGGTCTAACCGACACCGATTTGCTAAAAGTTGCAGACACGTTAATGTACAAAGTGAAGGGAAAAGGTAAAAATCACTACGCATTTAATCAATAACC
>JBNKXM010000262.1:0-3911 GCA_050300315.1 Thalassotalea sp.
ATCAGAGAAAAAGCGCCCTGCTTTAACGTTAAATCCGCCGCCTAACGATAAGGTTTGAATATACGCTTCTTCAATTTCAGCTCCTTCTTCACCAAATGCAACCGTTGCACTGGCAAAGAATTTATCATCGACATTAGCGGATAAATTAAATTCTGACTCACCTAAGTTAAACCCTTGTTCACCTGGGCCTACTTCTTCACCAAGAAAAAATCCAGGGAGCTGATATTCAAAACTGTCGGCATGTTGAATCAATCGACCATTTAAGATCATGCCAATACCAGGATTAAAGGTATTGGCAGCTTTTTGATTTGATTGTTGTGAAACGTCGATTGCAAGTTTTTCTACATCTTCTTGCGTCTCTTCATTCGCTTGCTCTGTCTCTAATAATCGCGACTCTAACTGCTTAATTTTTTCTTGATAATCTTTTTTCAGTTGTTGTAATTCTTGTTTTAACTTTGCCAAGTCGGCATTTTTTTGCTCACTAGCACTCGCGTTAATGCTATTAATCGAGCATAAACTGGCAATAGCCACGGGTAACAAGCGTTTGGTAAATATACGCGTTTTTTTCATTATCTTTCTCACAATTTTTTTATTCTGCTTATTCGTAACAAAATAAACAGGACTACAGTGTTCAGCGTTTTAAAGATGATCGACTCCATCTCAAAGTGAACAACTTTCATACGCCAATGTCGCCAAACGAAAGTTCGACATAAGCATTAGGCGTAAACGCTGAAATTAAAAACTAAACATTATTAATTAAAATTGCGTGATAACTGGGGGGTCGCGATTACTGATCATTTGCACGCTAAGTTGCTGTATAAACAACTGTGGCGGACAAACATCACAATAAATAGGGGAAACACTGCTAACAACAAGAGGCTGTGTTGCAATAAATGGTGTATGAACAACGCTATTTAGACATAATTGGCATTGAAACTCAGAAAGCAGTCCCTGCTCTTTATCAACCGCTCTGCTTGCCATGTGCTGTTGCGCATGAACGAGAGAGCTCAATGTGACAAATAACCAACAAGCAAGCAATAACATTACCGCATTGCGTCTTAGCGCAATGTACTTAGTGCTATTGTACTTGTGGGGAATAAAGGTCATTACTTCAATTATCTTTGATGAACGTCTGCGAAGATTATATTGTGATAGTATAACAATGGCAACGGTATATTTTGTGGTTAATCGATAGACAGACCAAAAAATACGTTGGTTGCCTGTTTGGGAAATAAACAACTAGAATAACCAGTTTTTGATAACTAATCACTTGTTATGGTTGAAAAATAAAATCATTTAGCAAACAGTCGCCTTTTCTTCGAATTTTGTTACACTACGCGCCGCTAATTTCTGAGTGGAGAAATTATGTGTCGTTCTTTTACAAAATTGTTTAATTATTAAGGTGATGGTATGCATCCGATGCTAAATATTGCTGTGCGCGCTGCGCGTACTGCTGGTAATGTTATTGTACGTGCGTTTGAACAAGCAGATAAAATTGAAATTGAATCAAAAGGTACCAACGATTTTGTTACCAATATCGATGTAGCAGCAGAACAGGCTATTGTTGATACTATTCGTAAGTCATACCCTGAGCATTCTATCATTGGCGAAGAAACAGGACTGTCTGAAGGCAGTGATTGTGATTACCAATGGATCATCGATCCCCTTGATGGTACAACCAATTTTGTTAAAGGCATTCCTCATTTTGCCGTTTCAATCGCATTAAAAGTGAAAGGTAAATTAGATCAAGCAGTGGTCTATGATCCTATCCGTGGTGAATTATTTACCGCAAGTCGTGGTAAAGGTGCGCAGTTAAACGGTTTCCGTATTCGTGTTAAACAACATAAAGAATTAACTGGTGCGGTACTAGCTACCGGTTTCCCGTTTAAGCAAAAGCAACATATGACAGCTTATATGAATATGTTCCAAGCCTTATTTCTAAAAACATCAGATATGCGCCGTGCAGGCTCTGCAGCGCTAGATTTAGCTTATGTTGCAGCTGGTCGCGTTGATGGCTTCTTCGAAATTGGTTTAAAACCATGGGATACCGCAGCAGGTGAGTTATTAGTGATTGAAGCGGGTGGTTTAGTGACAGACTTTACTGGCGGTCATAACCATAATCAATCAGGCAATATCGTTGCGAGTAGCCCACGTTTATTAAAAGAAATTTTAAAAGACATTCGCCCACATTTAGGCGATGCGCTAAGCAAGTAATTAATTACTATCTTAACCATAGATTAATTATGTTTTAGCACCAGATATTAAGACTTCTCTTAATATCTGGTGCTAAATAAACACCTGAAACAAGAGCAAATCAAACAATTGTTTTCAGGGATTAATTTTCTGAGTTTCCTTTATCAATTCCTTCCACGCATTTTCAAGTAATGACAAAATATCAAAAACTTGTGATTGTGGAGTATGGCGATTAGTCAGTACTTCAAAAGGAATTCCACGAATATGTTCTAACAAACGAAAAAACACCTCCCACAAATCATCGTTAGGGTAATTTTTTCGCAAATGGCTAGCGATATATTCGATATTATCAAATGTACGTCTTATGCGATCAATTTCAGCATTACTCGCCTGATATTTCATTTTGTTTCTTAAAGCAACCAAGGTATTAATACTGTATTCAACACTTTTAAAGCGCCTATCCAATTGAAAATATCCAAGACTTTTATTTGAAGGCCAAGTAACAATACGAGATATTTCTTCTTGCTCACCCGTTAAAGAAGTATTCGTTTTTGCTTTTGTAGATTTAATTGTTTCCGAAATAACACTTGATGAATGATGTTTATTTTGTAGCGGTTTACTCTGATTTGCCCCACCTTTGATAATTTGTTGCTTTTGTTTATCTAACTCTTTTTGTAATTCTTCTCGTCTTTCTTGTTCAGCAAGTTCGTTATAATACGCCGCATCGTTAATTTTTATCATTCGTGTGGTGTTTGACATTAATCGATTTTGGATGACCTTATAACTGCAAGGCTTAACAATGACTGAGTTAATATCATATTTTACACATTGAGAGACTTCTTGTTGATAGGCGTTCCCGGTAAAAATAAATATCGGAATACTGTTATCGCACTGATAACTCCCACGACGAATGTTTTTGGCAATGGAAAGTCCAGAATCTCCCTTAAGCTGAATATCAATGATCGCCATATCAACACTATCATGATTTAAAATTGTTTCTGCGGAAATTAAATCAGACGCGGTAATACAATCAAAGCCGTTTAATGTTTTGACCGTTTCATATAAAAACTGACACATTAACGGCGTATCATCTACAGCTAACACTCGGTGTTCAACTTGATATGCCATATCTATCCCTAAAATTAAAAATGTAACAGCCCCTGTTTAATTCTAGCTAATATTTATATAAACCCTAATTTATTCATGGTTTTTTATTACATAATTTTAAAAGACTCTATGATTGAAATCAGCGTCACAACAATTAATTTGTACATTATTACAATCTTATAGAAAACATCGTATTTAGCAGATCACTTTAAACTCAACACTCTCATCGATAAACTTAGTCATTTGCTCAGCTGGCAAAGGTCGACTAAACCAATAACCTTGAATTTCGTCGCAGCCCAATTCATGTAGGAACTCAACATGCGTTTTCTCTTCAACCCCTTCAGCAATCAACGACAGTTCAAGATTCTTACCTAAATTAACTATAGTATTGACTATTGCGCGATCAGCTTCATTATTGTGACAATTTCTAATAAATGACTGATCAATTTTCAATTTATCAACAGGAAACTCTTTTAAATACGACAATGAAGAGTAACCCGTACCAAAATCATCAATCGACAATATCACGCCTAATTTTTTCAACTGATGCAACAAGGCAATAATATTACTTTCTTGATGCATAAATACACCTTCGGTAATTTCTAGTTCTA
>JBNKXM010000263.1:0-3906 GCA_050300315.1 Thalassotalea sp.
GAATAAAACCATGCAATATTCCCAGACGACATTGTTGATGTCAACTGAACATAGTAAAAAGACAGTTAATTTAAATAAAAAGTTATAAATCAACTTGTGTTGCAACATCTAAGCAACAAAAATTTATCTTGTTGTTATCGTGAAGTAACCTCACCTTTTTTATATGATAGAAATATTTGCTGACTATGTTTTACTAATTCATTCGTAGTAAGTCAAATTTTATTACAAAGATCTTACAATAAAAATTAATTACCTCGATAAAATCTATCCAATTAAACTTGTTAATAATGATAAATTTCAAAAGATTAAACGATCTTTTATCTTTATTACTCCTTTGTTCTGTTATTTGTTACATTCCATGTTATTTTCTCATTTAGCGCTACGCTTCGTTGTTTGAAAAATCTACTATTCATGCATTTTTATACATAACACAATATAAAATAACTTCTCGATACCAATAACAATTGAAAGATAAAATTTAGTAAAAAACCAGTGAATATAAAATGAGACTTAATCCGCGCAAAATTAACTTAGTTTTGTTAATAAAAGATTATGCTAAACTGCGCGTTCTTTTCATTTGAGCGCTGTTGGTTTCCAAATAAATGGATATAGCATTAGATATAAATTTGTGGATAACACTATGCAGTGTCGGTTTTCTAGCTGGATTAATAGATGCCATCGCTGGCGGCGGCGGCATGTTAACCGTACCTACATTGTTGACTGCGGGTCTTCCTCCACACATAGCATTAGGCACTAACAAGTTAGCTGCAACGTTTGGCTCGTTAACCGCATCCGTCACCTTTTACAAAAAAAAGTTATTTGACGTTCACTTTTGGCGTACAAGCCTATACTTCACCGCTATAGGTGCGATATTAGGCACCATAATGATAAAATTTCTTTCTGCTGAGTTTTTAGATAAATTTCTGCCAATTTTAATCATCTCAACGGCAGTTTATACCTTGATCGCAAAAAATATCACGTATGTCACTGAACAATTACCCAAGCGTTCAAATAAAATAGTGCGCCGTCAGGCGACACAAGGTCTACTGTTAGGTTTTTATGATGGTTTCGCAGGCCCAGGCACTGGCGCTTTTTGGACTTCATCATCTAGCGCACTGTACAAAATCAATATTTTATACAGCTGTGGGGTGGCTAGATGTAATAATTTCATTAGCAATTTTTGTAGTTTAATGACCTTTATTTATTTTGGTTATGTTAACGTTATGCTAGGTCTGGCCATGGGCATTTTTATCATGCTTGGTGCATGGGTTGGTGCTCATTTTGCTATCAAGTTGGGAAGCAAGTTTATTCGTCCTGTGTTTGCGATTATAGTTATTTCTATGTCAATAAAACTCGCCTTTCAAGCATGGTATAGTTAAGCATATGATCTCTAGTGCCATTATTGATAAACTTAGTAACATACTCTCATCAATACATGAGCAGGCAAAAGCTATTGATCAACAAAATAGTCATGAAAAGGCCTTT
Organism: Thalassotalea sp.; assembly: GCA_050300315.1. GTDB lineage: Bacteria > Pseudomonadota > Gammaproteobacteria > Enterobacterales > Alteromonadaceae > JBNKXM01. The sequence goes on from JBNKXM010000263.1 coordinate 1,486, forward strand.
CAGTTAAGAAAAGACAATGCCATTTTTTCTGAGGCATTATTTAGCTGTAATAGTGAATATCTCGTTCCCTATGTCAATGAGACACAGTTAAAACTCAAAGAACTAACTAAACTTTTAGCAGAAAATAAACGTCAATTTTCTTACGACAGACTACAACTGATCGAACATCAAATTTCTGCGCTAATTAACACGATTAAGTCAAATCAAATCCTGAACAAGTCATCGATAAAGCAGTACGAAATTAATAAACAGAGAAAGTATCGACTCGCAGCAAAATCCTTGTTTGAACCGATCCAAAGCTTGCATCAAAAACTCGCTGAAACGTTTGAGTTTGAGCGCAGACTTCAAGCAATGCTAGATGAAAAGCAAAGACAACTTGCCACGGCAAATCCCAACAATAGCAAAGTCATTTCAGAGCAACTTTTAGTACTTCATCAACGCTTAGGGCGATGTCGACAAGCGATTTCTAAACTCGAACGGCAAATAGAGCTAAAAGAAAAACGTTAACTCACTATTATTTATATAAAATATTTAACTTTTAGCTAAAAATTTTACTAAATTTTATTCGCTTTTTTTTCGATCTAACGGTACGCTTAAGACAAAACGCAATTAGAGGCTGACGATGAAAATTTCCGACGATATTCATAACTATTACGAAAAACTCGTAGTTCAACATTTTGCCGCTTTAAAATTAGAAGAAACATATGATGCAGACTTTATAGCGGATCTGACCTGTGTTGTATTAAATCAACTACCTACTCGATATATACGTCACGAAGTTGATATGGCATTTTACTTACCTGCGTCTGAGCGCTTTGAGATGGAAAGTAAAGTAAAAGTTGCGGTTAGTAAAGCGCTTGAGTTTATGAAGCTACACAATGATTAGCTAAACCATACTAGTATCGATAAACAAGTGTTCGAGTAATGTCGCCACTTGTTTATCATTATCTGTAAATTGAATACCAACGCTCACCCTTCCCTGCTCATTTCGACTATTACACACTTTAGCCGGAATACGCATTTCACCTAGCGCATAATGAGTTAGACAAACAAAAATTTCGCGATGTTTCACCTTTACTAAGGCACTATCTGCTTTAAAGGTAAAGCCGCAGCCCTTAAGAGATAAATCGACAATAATACCGTTAATTTCGACATTACTTTGATTGGGTATATTCAAAGAAATTGCCGCAGGTAAATGTGTAGTGATGCGCTGATGTGCTCTTAATTGTCGGTTTTCAATTTTTTCGGGGTATGAAAGTACAATAAATCTTTCGGGTATTGTGGTGATATTTTGAATCGTCGTCCGAAATGCAAAACAGCACCCTTTATCACCTTCAAGTAAATAGCGAACGACCACGACATTTCCTTCAACCAGTACGTCGCTGTAACTTGATGGTCTCGAAACCGTTGGATATTTGATGATAATATACTTGCCAAGCTCATAACCTACCAATGGAAGTTTTAATCTTACTTGAACAGGATGATTCACTTGAAAATCAACCATAGTGCCTGGTAATAACTCAAATATATCGCTTAATTTTTCTTCCTTGCGTAGCACGCTTACTGCTAAATCGGCCATGTGGCATCCTTATTCTTATTATCGCAGTTAATATAAACAAGATATTAATCTTTAACAATAATTTTCAGTACCACGATAGATTGCAATCCTATCGATGAAGTTAACCGCGCCACTAACATGCAAATAGCCTTTGATTAACTCAGAAGTACAAGGAAGACGTTTTTCGAGTGTCAGTACAGAGCTATTTACAGTCAAAGAAGTATGAGTAACAAGTGATGAAATGTCTTTTAGTGCTGGAGTAGTACCAAATAGAGTAACACTTAACTTTCTAAACGCTGCTTACTTGCAACGTGTTCTAAGTGACTTCCAAGTGGATTGATTTCGATAGTAATAAATACCATTTCGGCAATGAAGATAAGGAATATTTGTGGCAAGCATGTAGCAGTCCATGTCGCAAAAAGCTAAAAAGATGCATAACTTGTTGATTTTAAAAGGTTGGGTGGTAACCCTAGTAGCCACACTCCGGCACATGAGTCGTCTGCTGCGGTTGCTTCCTTCCGGACCTGGCCGAGTTCACAGAGTATCATTGCGAAGGGACCAAAAGGGTCACCATAGAATTGCTAATCTCTAGCGGCGCTGATTATCGCTAATAGTCACTTAGGTTGCAAGCAGTTCTCAGATAAATCAAACCAAGTGAGGATTTTTTGCACAAACCCCGCTAAATAGCGATTTAATTCGTTGTAGTGAAGCGTCAATATCATCATCAACATGCTGTTGCTGCATGATTTGCACTTCTTTTTTTGAAAAATCTAAACCTATTGGAACAACCGGCACCTTGGCTTGCAACGCAATATATAAAAAGCCTTTTTTCCATTCAAGCGTTTTACTGCGCGTTCCTTCTG
>JBNKXM010000264.1:0-3898 GCA_050300315.1 Thalassotalea sp.
TTATGAGCTGAGGAATGATAAAACAGCTACCTATTGTTATTAGGTGAAATGTTCTAATGCATTGAAGGAATTATCTGAACCTATGAGACACATAGGTTCAGAGGGTTTCTAGTTGGTATGGGTTTTTAGATAAGCTAGTAGCTCTTGAAAATTCTTCCCTGGCTTTTCTGCTTTTTGCTCTTTGCTTGCTTGACGGATCAATTGGCGCAACTTTTGTCGTTCCATCGTGTCATTTTCACTAAGTAACTGTTCAATAAAATCATTGTCTTGTGCTAACAATTGATCGCGCAGTTGCTCGAGTTGTAGATGACGAGACGATTCTTGTTGATGCTTGTTTGCCATGATATCAAGCGCTTTGTTGATCGGCTCGAGATCTGTTTCACACAATACTTTCGCCATGAAACGTACGTGACGGCGTAGTGCTTCATGTTTATTTTTAATTTTGTCGGCTAAAACTAAGCATTCACGCAATTCTTCCGTGAATGGCACTTTACTTCGCTGGTGCTTGCTTAACTTGACCAAAGTGAAGGCAAAGTCTTGCATGGCGTGCATTTCGCGTTTTAAGTCTGTTTTACTTTTATAATCTTCATCGAATTCATCGATATCATGTTCAGACTGGGGCATAATAAGTGTAATTGATAATTTAACGTTGATAGTGCGCATTATACATCAAACTGTGTGGTGCGCTCTAGCAAGAAATATGAGATAGCGAATTTAATGACAGATTCAATCAGCATTCCTAAGCAAATGGAACAAGTAGAACGCCGTGTAGCCAAAGTGTTAGCTTTAGCAAAATCATTAGGAGCCGATGGCGCTGAAGTTGCTATGAGCCGTCAACAAGGGTTAAGTGTTAGTACACGTTTAGGTGAGGTTGAAACAGTAGAGTTTACCAGTGATGGCGCATTGGGAATAACTGTCTATCAAGAAGGACGCAAGGGCAGTGCATCAACCGCCGATCTTTCTGAGAGTGCGTTACAACAAGCGGTACAAGCGGCGGTAAACATCGCCAAATACACCTCAGTGGATCAATATTCGGGTTTGGCTGATAAAGCGTTATTAGCGATGGAACCGGAAGATTTAGATTTATATCATCCTAAGGATTTGTCGACAGATGCGGCCATTGAAATCGCTAAAACATGCGAAAATGCAGCGTTATCGCGAGATAAACGGATCACAAATTCAGATGGTGCCACCTTAGCTTGTTTTGAAGGCTTTAAAGTCTATGGCAATACGCATGGGCAATTAGTGGGTTATCCAAGTTCTCGTCATTCGTTGAGTTGTGTGATGATAGCGAGTGAAGGTGATGATATGCAGCGTGATTATGCTTATACCATTAATCGCGACTTTGATTTACTCGAAGCGGCACAAACCGTTGGTTTAAAAGCTGCAGATGAAGCCTTGTCTCGTCTTCATGCGCGAAAATTGCCTACTGGCAAAGTGCCAGTGATGTTCCGTGCTGACATTGCTAATACCTTTTTTGGTCATTTTATTGCAGCAATCAGTGGTGGTAACTTATACCGAAAATCATCTTTTTTACTCGATGCGTTAGGGCAACCCATTTTTCCAGAGTTTTTGACCATTGAAGAGCGTCCTCATATTAAAAATGGCTTAGCCAGTAGTGCCTTTGATAGTGAAGGTGTGGCAACCACAGATCGCGATATTATCAAAGCAGGCGTCTTGGAAAGCTATTTGTTAACTAGCTATTCGGCTCGTAAGCTTGGTATGACGACCACAGGACATGCAGGCGGTATTCACAACTGGTTAGTGTCAGCCAATGGCGGCGACTTTAAGCAAATGCTTAAACAGTTAGGGACCGGGTTCTTAGTGACAGAATTAATGGGCCAAGGGGTTAATGTTGTCAATGGTGACTACTCGCGTGGTGCCGCTGGTTTTTGGGTAGAAAACGGTGAAATAGCGTATCCGGTTGCAGAAGTGACTATTGCAGGTAATCTCGCTGATATGTTTAAAAACTTAGTTGCCGTTGGTAGCGATACCGATATGAAAGGCAGTATTCGCACAGGTTCACTTTTAATTGGTGAAATGCAAATCGCCGGGCATTAAGGAACAGAACAACACGGTTATTGTTGTCATAAACGCAAAGGTTTTAGCCAAGAATAGCCGTGTTTTATCGTTAAGTGATCAGTGACCTAAAAATAGCGTTGCTGTACCTAAGAACGCAAAAATGCCGACAACGTCGGTGATCGTGGTAAGGATAACGCTACCTGCTAATGCCGGATCGATACGCATTTTTTTCAGCATAATAGGTATGGTTACGCCAGCGATACCCGCCGCGGTTAGGTTCATCAGCATGGCAAAGGCGATGACGCCACCGAGCATGAGATCTTGCTTCCAAAGACCAACCACGGTGGCAATTAATAATGCCCAAATGATGCCGTTGAGAAAACCAACGGCGAGCTCTTTATAGAGTAAGATCATCGAGTTACTTTCGCCAACATGGCCAAGTGCGATACCACGAATAACGAGCGTTAAGGTTTGATTGCCAGCAACACCGCCCATGCTTGGTACTAAGGTATTGAGTATCGCTAATATGGCTAATTGTCCTAAAATATCTTCAAACATGCTTGAAACAGCAACAGCCATTAATGCGGTAACTAAGTTTACGCCCAGCCACACCGAACGTTGTTGCGTACTTTTAAGAATAGGGGCAAAGGTATCGGCTTCATCATCTAAACCTGCCATACTCATCATCGAGTGTTCGGCTTCTTCACGAATAATATCAACGACATCATCTATGGTGATCCGGCCTAATAAATGACCTTCGTCGTCGATAACCGGCGCAGAAACCCAGTCGTAACGTTCAAACAATTGTGCCACTTCGGTTTCAGGCATGTTTGCATTAATGGAAGTGATTTCGTTGTTTATTAACGTCGAAACCACAACTTCAGGTTGTGCGGTAACGATAGCTGAAAGCGAAATGGCACCGATAAAATGATTGGTGCGATCAACCACGTAGAATGAATCGGTTGCTTCTGGTAAATCACCTTTTAAACGCAGATAACGCAATACCACATCGACAGTTACGTCAGGACGTATGGTAATGGTATCGGTATTCATGATACCGCCAGCCGTATCTTCATCGTATGACAAAGCGGCTTCTACGCGACTGCGGTCTTGTGAGTCCATCGAGTTAAGCACTTCTCGATAAACACTGTCTGGTAGTGTTCTTAAAACTTCCGCTAAATCATCAACGTCCATGCCTTCGGCAACAGCAGCTAATTTTTCAGGGCGAATATTTTTTAGGATGCCTTTTCGAACTTCTTCGCTAAGTTCTTCTAGCACTTCACCATGATGATCATGGTCGATGAGTTGCCAAAGTACGGTACGGCTTTTGCTCGGGGAAGATTCTAAAATCAGCGCGAGATCATAGGCAGGCATGTTCTGCAATAATTTGCGAACATAGACAAACATCCCGCTACCAAGTGCTTTATTCACTTGTTGCAGGCGTTGCTGACTGTATTCTTGCTCTGAAATTTCCGGCATATAGCTACCCTGTGCCGTTCTAAAACGAAATCTGAAAATTAAATTGAAAATACTTTGGGCTAGATTTGTTTATTATCACAAAATGATTGGTTGCCCAGTATTATTAAGTCTATCTTAACTGACTGGTTTTATCAGCCTTTTTATTAGTTTAAGCGAAAAGAATTACAGATTTGTTGCACAAAGAGAAGTAAAAAACGCTATTCACCTTCGTCAAATTTATCGGTGAAAAGCTGACAAACGTTATTTAATGCTTGTTGCGCATCTGTGCCTTCGGTGATGATAGTTACGGTTTTCCCTTGTCCACCAGCGAGTAACATTAATCCCATAATACTGGTGGCGTCAGCTTGTTTACCTTCCAGCTCGATGGTGACTTTTGCATCAAATTTTTGGCTAAGTT
>JBNKXM010000265.1:0-3893 GCA_050300315.1 Thalassotalea sp.
GAAAAATATTTTTTTTTAAGTGATAGTATGCCCTTTCGTTTTATACAACATCTCTATTTACGGGTGTAACGTGACCAAGCAATCAACTTTAGCTAGCCTTCCTTCTCAGTTATCAAGCAAGCTGATAAAACGTATTCCTATGGTATTAAAGCCAGTTTGTCGCATACTGCCAAATAAGCTACAACAAAGGTTACTTATTCCCGCGTTACATTCTGTGTTTAACGAAGCGATTAGCGACGGCGATTTTGAGTTTTTACAGGGTAAATGGTTAAAGATAACTATTCTTGATCTTGATCTGTGCTGGTTACTCACTTTTGAGGATGATCATCTAGTGATGGCGCCATCAAACAGCCAGATAGTTGAAGATGTGAGCTTTTCAGCCAATGGTGACGATTTACTGTTAATCGCTGGGCGCAAGGCCGATCCTGACACTTTATTTTTTCAGCGACGATTAAAAATTGAAGGTGATACCGAATTAGGGTTAGAAGTTAAAAACTTAATAGATGCCATCGACTTAGAGCAATTACCAAGCCTAGTACACAAAAGTGTGACCTATTGTGCTAATCTGCTATCGAGCCAACAAACAGCGCAGTAAATACTGCGCCTGAAATTGAAGGTTCGATCAGCTCGATTAATCTGGGTATTGCTCTCTGATTGCACAAAATTCGTCAAAATTATCAATAAAAACATCGATAAGTTCAGGCTGAAACTTTTTACCTTTTTGCTCAATCAAATAATGTTTAATTGTCTCTATTTCCCACACTTCTTTATAACTTCGCTTAGAGCCTAGCGCATCAAAGACATCAGCAACCGCCATGATCCGTCCTTCCAAGGGAATTTGTTCTCCGCTTAAACCTTCTGGGTAACCAGAGCCATCCCAATTTTCATGATGAGAATAGGCTATCTTCGCAGCAAATTTTGAGACCTTAGTTTTAGATTTTTCAAGTAACGCTTTACCCGCCTCAGCATGAGATTTCATCACTTCCCATTCATCAACGGTTAGCTTACCGGGTTTATTTAAAATAGCTTCAGGAACAATAATTTTTCCCAAATCGTGTAACGGAGACGCCAGTTTAATCGCCTCGATGAACTTCTCTTCTAACTGCAATTTTTTCGCTAGCAATTCACAGATCAAGGCAACCCGTTGCACATGCGCACCCGTTGCTTTCGTGCGAGCTTCTATTGACTCACCGACAATAAATAGTAACTCTTTTTGCGTACGCTCAATTTCATGCTGCTTAGTCAAGCTTTCTAAAATCAAGGCAACATTAGTAGCAAACAGTTCAGCAAGGCCGGATTTAAAATGCTCTGCATCGTCTTCAAATTCAATATACAACACAGAAGATGCATTAGAGGAGGTTTCATAATAGCCAACAAAATACTCAGCTCCTGAAAAATGTTTTTTCTCATCAAATGCTTGTTGTATTAACTGCTTAACATCTTCGCTGATATCTGAGTTGTCTAAGCTATCGGACTCACTCACATATTTTCCGGTGCACGCAATAATTAGATTAGTACACTCTTCATCCACATCTCTTTGACTACGAGCTATATATAGCGCTGAGCTATCAACGTCCATTAAAGTTAATAAATGATTTAATGCTGCTGAGCCAAACGGCCTAAACTGGCTGATTTTTAATAAATCATGAGTTGATTTAATCAACTGCTTAAACGCATCTAAGCTACGTTGAATCGTCATAATATCGCGATAAGCTCGAATACTCGCATAAACCGTTGTTGTCATTTTACTCGCGGTAAAATCGGTTTTTTCTTTGTAGTCATTAATATCAAATTCTTTGATCACTTTCGCTTCAGGTGCTGTTCCGGCTTGGCCTGTACGTAGCACTAAACGAATCGATTGATTTCGTTTCTCTTTACGGATCCACTCAACCAACTCTAAGCCTGCATGGTCAGTTTCCATCACCACGTCAACAAACGCCATGCAAAAGTCATCATCAAGTGTAAGAATTTCTTTCGCTTGTTTAGCTGAATAAGCAGACACTATTTCTAATGAGCGGTGTTCAATAATTGCATCAGCTAACACTAAGCGAGTGATTTGGTGAATAGACTCATCGTCATCAATCACTAAGATCCGCCAAGATTTACCATTACACTTATCAGTAACCGGAGGGACTACCTCTTCAGATTCTTCCTTAAATATAAACTTTGACATCGATATTATTAAAATTTTGACAAGGTAACGATAAGTGTAGAGTAAAATTACTTAAAGCACATGAAAATTAATAACTTTTTCAATAAAAAAATAAAATAGAAGTAAATAATATAAGTGTTTTTTACGAAATTGTATTTATCGGTTGACAGCCGCAAGCTTTGTCTTTAAAAATAGAGTCATTAAAATAATTACTTTTATTAAAGCTATGTTAACTAATTCAGTACTCAACGTCGTCCTCTTAGTCGCAGTGGTTGTCAAGCCAATGCGGGGTTGGTGTTGTGTCTAAAAAAGTAATTAAGACATATTAAATAAAAACCCCCGCTCTGCAAAGACTGGGGGTTTTTTATTACTTGGAATTGATTAAAACGGTAAACAAAGGGTTGGACTCATGACAAAACAGTTATTTACTGGTGCACAAATGGTAGTTAAAGCACTATCCGCATTAGATGTAAAATACATATTCGGATATCCAGGAGGCAGTGTATTAGATATTTACGACGCCATTTTTCAACAAGATGAGTTTGAACATATCCTCGTCCGTCATGAGCAAGCAGCGACGCATATGGCAGATGGATATGCCCGTGCAACCGGAGAAGTAGGCGTAGTATTAGCAACCTCTGGACCTGGTGCCACCAACTGTATTACCGGTATTGCCACGGCTTATATGGACTCCATTCCTATGGTTGTTTTATCTGGCCAAGTACCCACTAACCTTATCGGCGATGATGCATTCCAAGAAACCGACATCGTCGGCTGTTCCAGACCCATTGTAAAACATAGCTTTAATTGTCGTAATCTTGAAGAAATTCCAAATATCATTGCTAAGGCCTTTTATATTGCCAAATCAGGTAGACCAGGTCCTGTAGTCGTTGAACTCCCTAAAGATATTTTGATCCCTGATCATAAAGGTGAATTTCATATCAATACCGATGTTCAGTTACGTTCATACAACCCAACGGTTAAAGGGCATGCTAAACAGATCCGTAAAGCAGTAAAAGCCATTTCAGAAGCCAAAAAACTGGTGGTCTATTCTGGCGGCGGTATCGTGTTAGCCGATGCTTCAGAGCTTTTAACTCAATTAGTAGAAAAATTAAATGCGCCCTGCACTAACACACTTATGGGGTTAGGCGGCATTTCGGGCACACATAAAAACTTTATTGGTATGCTAGGCATGCATGGTAGCCTTGAAGCAAATAAAGCCATGGCAAATGCTGATGTTATTTTAGCGTTAGGCGCTCGTTTTGACGATCGGGTAACCAATAACGTGAAAAAATTCTGCCCAAATGCCACTATTGTTCATGTTGATATCGATCCAACGTCAATTTCAAAAACCATTAATGCTCACATTCCTGTGGTTGGCTTAGTTGATGTGGTGATCCAGCAATTACTTGATGAATTAAATGAAACCGGCTTTACACCAGATCAAGAGCAACTAAACACTTGGTGGCAGGAAATTAATGAATGGCGAGCAATAAAAAGTGTTAGCTATCAGCAAGGTGATGGAAAAATCAAGCCTCAAAGAGTGGTCGAAGCCATGTATAAGATCACTAATGGCGAAGCCTACGTTTGCTCAGACGTGGGACAACATCAGATGTTTGCTGCGCAATACTATCCGTTTGCTAAGCCTCGCCAATGGATCAATTCAGGCGGCCTTGGCACTATGGGATTTGGCTTACCTGCAGCAATGGGCGTGAAATTAGCTTTCCCAGAAAGCGACGTA
>JBNKXM010000266.1:0-3885 GCA_050300315.1 Thalassotalea sp.
TAAACGCTGCAACCAGAGGGATGGGAATTGCACTGCTCCCCTGCGATTTAGCGAACCCTTATTTGGTTAATCAACAATTAGTGCAAGTTTTAACTGATTATTATGTGCCTAAACAAAATTTATGGCTGGTTTATTTATCCCGGCGTTATCAACAAAAAACAATTCGCAGTTTTATTGATTTTATTTCGGCGCGCTGGTCTGCTGATATTTTAAAACCGAGCTCTAATCATCCCAGATAAAAGGTTATCGGCGTAATATGCGAGATCTAGCTGGTAATAACACAAGGAAACTATTAGCTTTGCTAGAGGTAAATAAAAAGCTATAAGGGACATCCATGTCACCATTTATTTTTTAGCGCAGAACTTATGGAGAACTATCTCAAAGCTTCGCACATTAAAATCGCTGTAACTGTTAACGCATCACTGTGGTTAAATAACGCTGATAATCATCAACACGATGTTGTTTCACCTTGCCTTGAGTATCTAACACGACAAAGTCAGGTTGATTGACACCGTTAAAGTGATGACATTGCACTTGCGTGTAAGGTGTTTGATCCAAAAAGGTGATGCAATCATCTAAAGCAAGCGGTTGATCAAAGCTGTAGCCACCAATCACATCGCCAGTTAAGCAAGTATTGCCACCTAACATATAAGGGTAAGCTTTTTCATCCATACCGAAACTACCCTCGGTAATATTGACGTTATAGTCTGGGCTTTCCATGATGTCGGGCATATGGTTTTTTGCGCTAACGTTTAAAATCGCAATCGGAATTTCGTTGTTAACTAACGATAGAACACGCGCTTTTAACACGCCAACGTTGGCAAAGACATGCTCACTCGGCTCTATATAGACGCTTAAGTTGAAATCTTTTTGTAAACCGGTAACTACATCGCTAAGTGTTTGATAGTCATAATCAGGGCGACAAACCATATGACCGCCACCCATGTTAATACGCTGTACTTGGTTTAACAGGTTTGGAAATTTTTCAGTTAACGCTTTAACACAACTTTTTAAATCAGCTGCCCCTTGTGAGCATAACGCGTGAAAATGCACGCCTGTGACATTGTAACGCTGAATATCTTCCGGCTTAAATTCTGCGGCTGTGATACCAAAACGTGAGTGTGGTTTGTTGGGGTTGTAGCCAGCAAACACTTCAGTTTCCATACCATCATGCTGAAGGTTTAAACGAATATCGATTTTAACCTGCTCTGGTACGCGATGAGCAAAGCGCGCTAGATCTTGATGAGAGTTAAACACCACGTGGCTACTGTATTGCATTAGCTCGTCAAAGGTATCTTCATCATAAGCAGGGCAGTAGGTATGAATTTCACCTTGGTAATGCTCAGATGAAGAGCGCGCTTCGTTTAACGAAGACGCGGCAACACCGTCTAAATATTGATTGACCAAGTCAGCCGAATGAAGGGGATTATACCCCTTCAAGGCGAGCAATATTTTAAGGTTGCAACTTTCTTTAAACGCTTTTAATTCAGCAAGGTTTTTTTCAAACTGACGTTCATCAAAAATGTGCGTTGGTCTACGTGGTGCTGCTAATTCCCTTAAAGGCTTACCTTCTCGCCTGAGCCATTGTACGAGTCTACTTCTAAGCCGTACTTGCCAGCTAAATCAGCAAATAACTCGCTTGATAAGTTAGGTAAGTTCTCAGGAACGAATACTCCAGTGCCGTCATATTGCATTAAGGCATCTAAAAATAGACACGCAGGTACACCTGTTGACCAAGCAACAGCGCCAGTTTTGGTGTCGGCCCAACAATCTTCATGCTTCATGCGCCAGACACTGACTAAATCCATCTCAGCTGAGTTAACACCCGCAGATTCAACACGCATGCCTGCAGGACCTGTCACTAAAGGTGCAACTTCACGAGGGTGAGGCATTAAGGACGCTAAAAAGCGGATAGGGATGATCTCGCCACCTTGACCGTCAGAAATTGGCTCAACACCCAATAAACCTAAATCACGGAATAACTTAAAGTATTTGATATAGTCTTCACCAAAACTCATGTAGTTATAGATGTTCTTAATGTGCGGGAACACCATGTTGATGGTTTCTTGCTCTTCATGGTAAATGGTATTAAAACCAACAGGCTGATCATCGCCGATGTTTAATGGATCTGTGATGTGTAAACGCTCAGAAAACGCCGGCGCTTCTGTCCACTCGCCATTTTTTAAGAATTTAGCAGGGTTATCTAACTCTTTTAAGTTATCTTCCGCGGCAAAGTTAGTTGCCCATGGATATTTGTTTTGTGAGCCGCCGTTATAATCGAAAATTTTAACGCTTTCACAAGTGCGCTGGTTATCGTGTAAACGCGTTAATACGTTAGTGATCCCTGGTGAACCACCACCGCCTAATAACGCTTTAAGGCCGCGTTTTTCAAATTCTGGTGCTAACGCTAATTGTTGCTGGTAGCTAAAGCCTTTAGTATCAAGTTCTTCATAACAAGCGGTATCAACGTAATGACAGTTTGTTTCAATCGCTAATGCCATTAACTTCATATCTAAATACGGTGAACCTAAGTTAAAGATCACTTGTGGCTGTTCGCCTGCAGTTGAGCGAATTAATTGGCCTAATTCTTCTATCTTGTTATAGACATCAATTTGATGATAGCTAATGTTTGATACCGTTAAATCTTGAGCAACGTTATCGCGCAGCAAATCTAAACCACCAGAACGGTTAGCAGCCACGACAGCGATAGTTTGTGTTGGGTACAATTGTACTAACTTATACAATGCTGCTTTTGCGACTTCACCTGTACCGATAAGATAAAGTGTATTTGATGTTAATTGATTTTGAGACATAGCGGTAAAAAACCTTTAAAATTAAGGCGATAACTTCGCCTTGTATAAATATTAAGCTTAGGACTAGCCAAAAAGTCGCTAGTATAGTGTCTTTTATCTATAGCAACAATTATTCATTTATCAATTTTTAACCTTTAATTCCGCCTTGAGTGGAATCAAAGGTTTAATTTTATGATTTTGATTGTTACTGCATGAATTTTTAGGAAACTTGTGAGCGTGATATTTGAAGAAGGCATTATATTGAGTGGCGTCATTCGACAGAAAGAATTGCTCAGTTGAGCAACTCTTTCTATGTCTTTGATAGACAATTAGTTTCTATTTTTTTGATTCGGATTCTTGATTTTTCTCATCTTCAAGACTGTGCAAAAATGCGGGAATTGCAATTTTTAATTTATCTTCATCGTCACTTTCATCTTCTTCTTCATCTTTATCATTAACATCGTTATCACCAATATGTTTTAGCGCCAACTCAGCATGTATCTTCGCATCTTCTAGCTGTTCAATATTTTTATAGCCTTTGGCAAGGTTAAATTGCACCCATGCAGATTCTGGGTATAGTTCAGCATTATATTTTAATAAATCAATTCCCTTGTCCGGTTTAAATAAGCCGAGAGTCATGTAGTCTGCGCCATAATTGACTGAACTTTTGCGAGGCTTAATTTCATAGTAAAGGTCATCAGATAACGCTTGAAAATGTTTAGCTATGCCTTCTCGGCCTTGTTCTATAGCAGCAAAAGGTAACACCCAATTTCGATAAAGTTCGTTAGTTGCATGCACCATCCCTGTAATATGCGTTGCGCCGTGTGATAAGCTTTCCAACAGTTCACTTTTAACCCTAAAACCTTTCGGTTTAGTCTGCGCTAGAAATGCCTGTAGTTCTATAAATCCTTCACGCATTTCTCCATCTTCATCTCCTAAGTTTATATAGAGAAATTGTTTTAATTCTTGTTGAGATGACAGGTAACTTTTTAGATTTTTAACCGTTGCTTTATTGCCCCAGTGAAGCGACGGACTCAATGCAAAATGAGCTGTGAATAGTCTTGGTCGAGTATGTAGCGCGTAAAGAGAAAAC
>JBNKXM010000267.1:0-3855 GCA_050300315.1 Thalassotalea sp.
AAATGTACCGTTGACGGTGTTGGAATCATGGTTTGCATGAAGCAACTTAGGCAGACATCACGCGGGTCGCGCAGCAGAAACACCAGTTTCGCATCCGGAAAAATACAGTTGATCAAGCCGATGTCTATGCTGTTCATCGTGGTTTTATCCCCACTTCTTATCCAAATTTCTTGTCAGATAATCTAACCGCTTAACAGCAAAAAATTGTTGTTGAAGATCATGGTTTGAACGATGAACAAATAAATTTATTGATTTAAATCACATTTGTTTTAATTTGCTAACATTTTCACTTGTAAGAAATTTATCAAAAAAACCGGTAATTATTGCTGTTGTTAATGCGCTTCGTGATATCCTTTATCAACAAATTCAATCGCATTTTGTTGTTATGGAAATTGATTTACTGTCCGCTTTTGTTATCGGATTAATGGGCTCAGGCCACTGTATGGGCATGTGTGGCGGCATTACCACTATGTTTACCACTTCACTATCTCGACAAAGTAAACGCTACCCATTTTACATCTTAAGTTACAATGTCGGACGAATACTGTCATACAGTCTCATTGGCGCACTTGCTGGCCTGACAGGTTCATTAGCGGCAAAAAACATTGGCTTACCATTGGCAGGATTAAGATTAATCGCTGGGGTATTTTTAATTTTACTCGGACTGTATATTGGCCAATGGCTGATGTGGATAACTAAGATTGAAATGCTAGGCAAAGGCCTTTGGAAGCTGATCTCCCCTTTTAGTCGAAAGCTACTGCCCGTTGATTCTATTAACAAAGCATTATTGTTAGGCGCATTATGGGGCTGGCTACCATGTGGACTCGTCTATTCTACGTTAACTTGGTCGCTAGCAAGCGGTAGTGCGTTATCGGGATTTTTAATTATGATGTGCTTTGGCTTAGGTACTTTACCAGCCTTGCTCACTATGTCTTTTAGCGTTATTAAGCTGCAAACATTGCTGAAAAATTATTATTTTCGTAAAACCGTAGCCATTTCGTTAATTGTTTATGGTATTTTTACATTAAAATTTGCATATGGCGTGGTGTTTTAATACCATAGCAATGTTAGAAATAAAATAGAGCTTAAAGGATTTTATGTACAAAAATCAGTGTTCAGGACAGCAACATATTCACTGCCAAAACTGTAGTATCAGTGAGCTTTGCTTGCCATTCTCTTTAAATGATCGAGAACTTGAAACACTCGATCAAATCATAGATCGTAAGCGCCCTATTCATAAAGGTGAAGAGCTATTCCAGGATGGTCAAAAGATGCAAGCTTTGTATGCCATTCGTTCAGGAACCTTTAAGACCTTTACCGTTAATGAAAGCGGTGAAGAACAAATAACTGGCTTTCATTTAGCTGGTGATTTATTAGGTTTTGATGCGATAGCATTAACGGAACACCCAAGCTTTGCTAAGGCGCTTGAAACGTCTATGGTATGTGAAATTCCATACAATACACTAGATTCTTTATCGAACACTATGCCTAAGTTGAAAAAACAAATTTTGCGCATGATGAGTTCAGAAATCAAAACCGATCAAGAAATGTTAACTTTGCTCAACCGTAAAAATGCAGAGCAACGTTTAGCAACATTCTTAAGCTCGCTTAGCTCTCGTTATCAAGCTCGCGGTTTATCCGCTAAAGAGTTTAGATTAACCATGACGCGAAGTGATATCGGTAATTATATCGGTTTAACCGTTGAGACTATCAGCCGCTTACTCAATCGTTTTCATAAAAATGGCATCATTAATGTTGATGGCAAGTTAATCACTATTTTAGATATAGATAAACTAAATGAATGTGCAGCGCTATAGCTGCACTTTCTTTATTTCCCCGCATTAAAAACTTTCTACCGCCAAAACTAGTCAATAATTATTGATTTAAAACAAAGAATTAATATTTCATATTGCCGTATTGTAACTATACTAAACTTATCATTTAAGTAACTTATGGTTAAAGGAACGGATAATGGAAAAGTATCAAAACATATTGGCAGTAATTGATCCAACAACAGATGATCAAAAAGCATTAAAAAGATCGATTGAGCTTGCTAAAAAAACTAACGGAAACATCACAGCGTTTCTTTCCATTTATGATTTTTCATATGAAATGACCACTATGTTATCTAGTGACGAAAGAGAAGCTATGAGGCAGTCACTTATCAATGATCGTATGCAATGGCTGACCGATCTTATCGCCAAGATGGAGCATGATGACGTAATAATAGAAAGTAAAGTTATTTGGCATAATAGACCGTTTGAACCCATCATAGAGCAAGTGCTAAAACACAACTTTGATATTGTCATTAAAGGTACACATCAACACGATAAACTCAAATCAGTTATTTTTACCCCTACTGATTGGCATATCTTAAGAAAATGTCCTTGCCCTGTATTACTGGTGAAAGAACATTCATGGCCAATCAACGGTAACATAGTTGCAGCATTAAATGTTGGTAGTGACGAGATAGAACATCAGTCGCTAAATAAAAAAATTACCGAAGAAGCAATTCATCTGTCTAAACTAATTTTAGCTAATATTCACTTAGTCAACTCTTTCCCTGGCACGCCAGTTAATATCGCGATTGAAATTCCAGAATTTAATGCCAGTGAATACAACGAGTCTATGTTTAATCATCATAAAGACGCTATGGAAAAACATGCAAAAGCCTATTCTATCGGTGTTGAACATACTCATGTTGAGGAAGGCTTAGCCGAAGATGTTATCGAAAAAGTCGCAGATGAATTAGATGCTGAGCTAGTTATTTTAGGTACTATTGGCCGCACTGGTATTTCTGCGGCTTTAATTGGAAATACTGCAGAGCATGTCATTGATCGCCTAAATTGTGATGTATTAGCATTAAAACCTGAAGGTTATGTCTCACCATTACAAAATTAGTCGATAATTTAACTAACATGTGACCTTAAGCTGTAACTTAAGGTCACTTTGTTTATAATACGCGCCAAAATTTATCTTTAACCTTTATATGAGCGCGGAAATGCCCAACGAATTCCCTTCACACAGCTTAACTCCTCAGCAAAGTACTCAATTGGGGAAACTAGAAAAACGATTACGTCGTCATGTCGGTCAAGCGATTGCTAAATACAATATGATTGAAGACGGTGATAAAGTGATGGTGTGTTTATCTGGCGGCAAAGACAGTTACGCGTTACTATCTATATTATTGATTTTAAAGGAATCAGCCCCGATTCACTTCGATATCGTTGCGGTAAATCTAGATCAAAAACAACCAGGTTTTCCTGAAGATGTTTTGCCTAATTACCTCAAATCTATCGGTGTTGATTATAAAATTGTCGAAGAAGATACCTACGCAATCGTTAAAGAAAAAATCCCTGAGGGTAAAACAACTTGTAGTTTATGCTCAAGATTGCGTCGTGCAGTATTGTACAAAGCAGCTAAAGAGCTAAAGGCGACTAAAATTGCCTTAGGCCATCACCGTGATGACATGATAGAAACCATGATGTTAAATATGTTTTACGGTGGCAAGTTAAAAGCTATGCCAGCTAAATTGGTGTCAGATAATGGTGAACATGTGGTTATTCGCCCATTGGCATTTTGTAAAGAAGCTGAATTAATTCAATACGCACAACTAAAGAATTTCCCCATCATCCCATGTAATCTGTGTGGCTCTCAGCCTAATCTTCAACGTCAAAACATTAAGCAAATGCTTAATGAATGGCATGAGAAATTTCCTGGACGTATTGAGTCGATGTTTACTGCTATGCAAAATGTAGTGCCTTCTCACCTGTGCGATGAAAATTTATTTAATTTTAAGGGCATTAACATTCATTCTGGTGTGATCGACGGTGGCGATACCGCCATAGATCAAAG
>JBNKXM010000268.1:0-3844 GCA_050300315.1 Thalassotalea sp.
TGCGCCTGCATAAACCATATTCACAAAGACTTGTTTAATCAGTTTTATCCGTGACCAATAGCTAAGTCGTAAACCATATAGCCGAGCAATTTCATCGACCATTTTCAAATTACGCCACACCATCAGCGCCATATCTAGCAGTGCTAATGGACTCAGTGCTATCAGAACGACCGACTCGGTTGAATACTTGCTTATTTTTTCTAGCGCTTTTTGATCAACTTTTGACAGTATTTGCCTTGAATATAAACGTAAGAGCTCTTCATCATTGAGCTCTTTTTGCACCGACTCTGCCCACTGCTGTTCATGCTCAGACAACAAATCTACCGGCAGGTTATCAGTAATATCTTTACATAAGATTACCGCTGATTTTGCTCCGGTTGAATGTAAGCGCTCGACGATATCCTTTTGCAGTTTCTCTCGGCGTTTAAGTTGTCTTAATCCTTGATATTCTCGTAATATACTGCCCCCAGCAATCAAAGAGACGATCAGTAATAATGCACCGTATAAGCTGGCAACAATAGGCTCTTTGCTAAAACCAAGTAAAAAGAATTCAACGGTTTCTATAACGACTAGCACTGTCATCAGTAAAAATGCGATACGCCACAACCACCTTGGCTTGCGTGGTTTTTCTATCATCTTAGTATCGACAGTTTCATTATCGACAAGTGCTATTTCGGTTAATTCGTCACTGTCTAGGATCACTTGCTCACTCAGCACTTTAGTGCCGTTATCCTCTTGCTCGACCAAGGTTTCTTCAAATAAAATTTGTTGTTGAGGCTTAGTTTTGCTGTCACTCATTTGATTTTGTCTCCCAACAAAAATTCTAACACTTGATCCATACGTAAATGAGGTAAGGTTTGATGCTCAGACACGCTCTCTAATGGCGAAAAAGCAATATAATTAAATGATTTATCCTGCCAATATTCTTGATTTGGTATAGATTTAGGTACAGCACCAGGAAATAGCGTGATCTTCTTATTAGTTGCTAACGCATGCCCTTGAATAACAGGTATATCACTACCTTGATGCTTGCCTACTCCTGACTTAGTTGCCTTAATCGACGCTAAAGCTAACGTTGTCATATCTATATCATCAAAATTCAGTTGATGACGCGTATGGTGAACGAGTTGATCTAATAATGACGTTAGGTTTTGGTGTTGTTCGGGTGTCACATGATCAGCCTTGGTCGCCGCAAATAAAAGCTTATCTATTTTGGGTGAAAATAAGCGGTTGAACAGATCCGATTTACCATAATCAAAACTTTCCATGATCAAATTAATGGCAAGCTGTAAATCAGCCACATTTTCCGCACCATAATTTAATGCTGATAAACAATCCGCCAAAATAATTTGTCGATCAAAATTAACAAAATGCTGTTTATAAAACGTCTTGATCACTCGCTCTTTATATTCAAGATAACGTGCTCTTAACATGCCAATGAGCGTATCATCACTGGCATTTTGATAATCGTTAATATTAATGTTATCAAATTGCGTAAATGGAAAAAATTGTAGGATGGGTGCTCCTGCTAAATCGCCAGGCAAGATAAACCGTCCGGGTTGTATCACCGACAGACCTAACTCATGGCGAAAATGCAGCAACAGTTCAGTATATTCTTGTGCAAGTAATGCTAATTTTTCTTCACCAACTTTTTCAAAAGGGTCTAGCTGATTAATATTATCGATAAAGTGCTGCGCTTTTTCTATGCGCGGCGCTTGCATTAATAACGCAGTTGTCGCTTCACTCCATTGTTCAAACGTTTGATTAAGCATAGGAAGATCTAGCAGCCATTCTCCCGGATAATCGGTAATGTCAACGTACAAGGTCGCAGTATCAGTTGCATATTTTAGTAATGAATCTTGCGGTTGATAACGAATCGCGATTCTCAGTTCGCTGATCCCTTGCGTTGGTTCTGGCCACTGAGGAGGCGTTTGACTCAGTGATGACATCGCTTTTTCGTATTCAAAACGCGCAATATGAAGATTTCGCTGCGGTACTCTCTTCGCTGCGATAAAACGCCCTTGATGAATGGCATCAAAAAAATCAAGTTGTGATTGGCTGTTTTCATTGACTAACTGATTCACCAATGAGGTAATAAATGCCGTTTTACCACTTCGGCTTAAACCAGTAACCGCTAAATTGACATGCTGATCTAATGTTCGATTAATCAAATCATGTGTTTTTCGCTTTAATCGTTCGAGTGTTTCTTGGTTAAGCAGCGCCATAGCGTGTTGATTCTCGTAAATAAATCAGTATTGATAATCGATAACAGTAGTTATCTTAACGATTATTTTTTAAAGTTTACAGTGTTTTAGCTGAGAAAAATCGACAAAAAAAGCGGCTAATGCCGCTTGTTTTCACGCGATAATATCACAGCTTATTAATTTCTCTTGAAACGGTAAACTCTGGTGAAGTGACATAGCGTTCTATTTTACGTAGTTCCTTTTCCAAGGTTTTAAATTTACGTCTTATGTCGTGAAACGCTTGTTTTGGTGGTTCACCTGCCTGCCAAATACGCGATTTCACTTTAATCGACTCGCTGGTAATATCGTCACCTGATTGACACTTGGCATTGGCGCTTTGGTGTTTAAATTTAGGCGCTAATTTATCAGCAGTGCCAGGCTTTTTATCTAAAATAAACCAAGCGGCAATGTAGATAACGACGAACCATCCCATACCAAGCAACACACCAGAGACCACTAAGATACGAACTAACCAAGTTTCCCAACCAAAGTAGTCTGCTAATCCAGCACAAACACCTGCTATCTTTCCTTGGCTGGGGTTTCGATATAACTCACCTCTTCGTTTCTCTGTCATACTTTATTCCTCCAGTCAGGAGTTTCAGCATCAAGAATCGCTTCCAAAGTTTTAATTCTATCAGCCATTTTATCCGCCAATTCAGAAAGTTCTGAGAGCTGAATATACTCTTCTTCACTGAACCCTTGGCTAATTTGGCGTTTGCTTCGATAATGGAGAATTAACCAAATCGGTGCAACAACTAACATAAATATGATGACGGGGGCGACAATAATTTCTTCCACGATACTTCTCCTTACCTTTTACAGAACTTGGCTTTTATAACACAGATTTATTTCGATTTTTTATCTGTTTTCATTTTAGCTTTTAATTTAGCCAATTCATCATCGATGTGCTCATCAGCTTCTAATTCTGCAATTTCGTCGGCAAGCGATTTACTTCCCATGTCATACGCTTCAACTTGCGCTTCAATATCGTCAATCTTACGTTCGTAACTATCAAATCGACTTAGTGCATCATTTACGCGTTCGCTGTCAATATTCTTTTTCACTTTCAAGCGTGAACTCGCCGTTTTTTCTCGCATAATAATCGCTTTTTGACGCGCTTTGGCATCAGCCAGTTTATCTTGCAATTGCGAAATTTCACTTTGTAGCTTTGTAATATGCTCATCAACATGTGATAACTCATCCACTAGAGATTCAGCACTTTCAGCGCATTTTTTCTTCTCTATTAATGCGGCTCTCGCTAAATCTTCACGTCCTTTACTTAAAGCTAGCTCGGCCTTTTCTTGCCATTGTTGAGCATCTTGCTCAAAACGCTGTGCTTGGCGAGATAGCTCTTTCTTATCTGCTAATGTTTTAGCTGATGATGAACGCACTTCTACCAGAGTGTCTTCCATTTCCTGAATGATTAACCGAACCATTTTTGCTGGATCTTCTGCTTTATCTAATAAGCTATTGATATTAGAATTGATAATGTCTGTGAATCTTGAAAAAACACCCATAACTACTTCCTCATTCAAATTAAATTTTTCAATCTGCTAAACTATTATTCACGTTTCACGCCACTTTTAGATAACTTGCTAATC
>JBNKXM010000269.1:0-3769 GCA_050300315.1 Thalassotalea sp.
AAAGTTAAGTTAAATCGTTGGGATAACGGCAAAATGATCATTGAATTTTTGGAGCCAGTAAGCTTAGATGGTCTTAGTAAAGATGATATTCGAGCGGTAACCAATACTATTCGTGAAAAAATGTTAGTGAAACTTGAGCAAATTAATAAAGAGGTCGCATAATGAACGATGAATCGTTACAGCAATGGTTTGAACATACAGAATCGCTCGTTTCAAATCTAATTGAAGACGGTAGTAATGAAGAAGTGCATCATACTATTGAACATCATTTTTCATGTGTTGATTTTGAACAACTTGAAAAGGCTGCAATAACAGCATTTAAAATGGGTTATGAAGTAGAAGAACCAGAAGAAGCGATTTGTGAAGATGGTAGTAAAGTCTTTGCTTTTGATATCATTACAGAACAACCTCTTGATGAAAACATTTTAAAAGATGAAACAAAATTGATGTTTGAATTGGCGAAACAATGCAAAGTTGATTATGATGGTTGGGGAACCTACTTCGAAGAATAATAAATAGGTAAAAAAAAGGAGTTTTTCATGGATTGGTTACAACAGTTATTGAGCGCTGAAACATTATCGTTATTAATTCCTATTGTGGCGATAATAGGTGCATTCGCGGTGGCGGCACTTAAGGCTCATCATAGGCATCAAGAACGCATTGAAAAAATCAAACAGGGTTATGATCCTGATAGTGTTTAATGTTATTGATAAATGAAAAAGCAAAGTTTACTTTGCTTTTTTTATGGCTAATTATTGAACTGCTTGCCCAGTTGAGTCTCTGACAATAAGTTGCGGGGTATATTGTGTGACAACATTTTTAGCTGTTTGTTTTCGCGATTTTGCGATCAGCAGATTCGTTGCGTCTTCTGCAATTTTAGGTGTTGGCTGGTTAGCAGTGGTCAGTCGCGGCCACGTTTGACGAGAAAATGGGCTGTTTTCAAATCCGGTAATTGATAACTGCTCAGGGATCGATAATCCCATTAGTCTTGCCGCAAACAATGCTCCAGCCGCTATTTCATCATTACATGAAAATATCGCGCTTGGTTTGATTTGTTCACTCATCAGTTGATTGGCACCTTGTACACCAGATTCAAATGAATATTCACCGTCAATAATTAACTGTTCAATCACGGGTAAATTGTTTTCTTTTAATGCGTCTTTATAGCCTTTTAGTCGCTCGACTGTTGACATATGCTCGGCTTCACCAGCAATAAAACCAATATTAGTGTGTCCTAAATCGATTAGATGTTGAGTGATGTTCTTTGCTGCTTCGTGGTCATTTACCATGATACAAGGGGCTAAATCATCAGGCTCGATATCTCCCGACATGATCCTAACAATATCGACATCTAAGGTTAAAATATGTTTTACAAATTCAGGCATTTCTGAAAAAGGCGGTGTCAACACTACGCCAGCGATGCGTGAATGTTTGATCATGCTGGTGATTTCATCGAACAAGGTTTCTGATTTAGCACTACAAGGATGGATTAATAACTCAAAACCTTGTTTTTTACACGCAGACAGAATGCCATTTTGCATATCAATGACATAATAAGCATTAGGATTATCATAAATAAATGCGATACTATATGATTTTGTGCCTGCTAGATTACGGGCCGCTAAATTAGGTTGGTAATTAAGACTATTTACCGCCTCCATGACTTTTTCACGAGTCGGTTGGCGTACGGATGGTTCATTATTGATCACCCGAGAGACGGTTTTTATTGATACACCAGCCTGTTTAGCAACATCGTTAATTGTAGCTTTCATCTATCCATACAGCCTTACATAGTTAAAATTGATACATGTAGAAGGGCACAAGAATATTGTTTTATTCAGTATGCGGCAAGGCTTTATCTCATTTATGAGTGAATTTTATACAGATAAATTAAATATCGTTGTCGTTGCCTAGAATAATAAAATTGACAGCGCTGTCATTTTTAAATATTGTTACCCTTAGAAATACAAACTATGTACTAGGAAGAGTTATGTCAAGTCGTGAATCATTAAATAGTTGGAAGAAACTAACGCAGATGGCGTTGGAGAAAAAGTCTCAACATATGAACGATTTGTTTGCCACGGACAGTGATCGCTTTGATAAATTCTCAATCGAATTACCGAGAATGCTGTTAGATTATTCAAAAAACTTGATTGATGATGAAACGATTTCGACCTTGTTCGAACTTGCAGAAGAATCACAAGTTTTAGAGTGGCGTAGCAAAATGTTTGCCGGTGAGAAAATTAACAAGACCGAAGATCGTGCGGTACTCCATACAGCATTACGTCGCAACAGCGATGAACCATTAATTGTAGATGGTGAGAATGTCACAGAGAGCGTTAAGAATCAGCTGAAAAAAATGGAAGCTTTTGTTTCTCAGGTTAGAGAAGGACATTGGCAAGGTTATTCAGGTAAGCGTATTACTGATATTGTTAATATTGGTGTTGGTGGTTCTAATTTAGGGCCACAAATGGTAACCGAAGCGCTTAAACATTACAGCGACAATAGTGTGCGTGTCCATTATGTTTCAAACGTCGATGGTGCGCAGATAGTTGAAATTTTACGTCCACTTGACCCTGAAAAAGTATTGTTTATCGTTTCAAGTAAAACCTTTACCACTACTGAAACCATGACTAATGCGAGAACCGCGATGAAATGGTTAACCGCATCTTCATTTGATGATTCTGCGGTAGCTAAACATTTTGTCGCGGTGACGGCAAATAAACCGAATGCTATGGCGTTTGGTATCGAAGAACAAAATATTTTTGATATGTGGGATTGGGTCGGTGGACGCTTTTCGTTGTGGTCAGCCATTGGCTTAGCCATCGCTTTAGATTTAGGTTTTGATAAATTTAAAGAGCTGTTAGCGGGGGCGAATGAAATGGATCAACATTTCATTAATGCGCCGTTAAAACAAAATATGCCGGTGATCATGGCGTTATTAAGCGTTTGGAATACCACTTTCCTAGGTTCTAAATCACAAGCAATATTGCCTTATGATCAAACGCTTCACATGCTTTCGGCATATCTCCAGCAAGCCGAAATGGAAAGTAACGGTAAGTCCGTTTCCTGGGATGGCGAAGAAATTGATTATGCGACCGTGCCTTCAATTTGGGGGGAATTAGGCATCAACGGACAGCATGCGTTTTATCAATACCTTCACCAAAGCAATAACGTTGTACCAGCAGATTTTATTGGTTCGGTGGAAAGTGTTACGCCAGTTAAAGGTCATCATGAAACCTTGATGTCGAACTTTTTTGCGCAAACCCAGGCGTTAATGACAGGGGTTAATGAACAACAGGTCAGAGAAGACTTGAAGGCGAAAGGTCGAACCCAAGAGTACATTGATAAAGTAGCGCCTCATAAGGTGCATAAAGGTAACCGACCTACTAATACCATTTTATTAAAACGCATTGACCCTAGTACGCTTGGTAACTTGATTGCTGCCTATGAGCACAAAATTTTTGTTCAAGGGATTATTTTGCAAATATGCTCGTTCGATCAATGGGGGGTTGAGTTAGGTAAAGGCTTAGCGGCGAGTATTCAAGAAGAGTTAGAAGGAGACGACATCTCTGAAAAACACGATTGCTCTACAGAGAATTTAATTAAATATTACAAAGCCTCTAAAAAATAATAATTTTTCAATCCAATCCTAATGTGACCTCAATATAACTAATTCCTCGACCCACTACCACTAGGTGCATTTGAAGATTTGACTAAGTCAAACTTCGGTCCATGTGTGGTCCTCAAGTCGCTAGCGACAACTCTA
>JBNKXM010000270.1:0-3761 GCA_050300315.1 Thalassotalea sp.
TATCGCTAACTTTATTTATCACTGTGAAATAAATATGCGCTATTAGCCGTGATTATTAAATTAATCGCCAGGGTTAATTTGGAAACAAATTAGCCTCCCGACATTTGGAAAGGTGGAATGTTAACTGACAACTTTGGTCGTAAGTTTTATTACTTGCGCCTCTCAATTACCGATGTTTGCAACTTTCGTTGCAACTATTGTCTGCCTGATGGCTATCAATGTGATAACGATCGCAAGTTTCTGAGCTTGCCTGAAATCACACGCCTTGCCAAAGCATTTGGTCAAATGGGGACAGAAAAAATCCGTATCACAGGCGGTGAACCTTCGCTGCGCAAAGACTTACCAGATATTATTGCTACCTGTAAGCAAACCGACAATATTAAAAAAGTCGCCATCACCACCAACGGCTACAAATTACCCGAACATGTAAATGGTTGGCTTGACGCGGGCATTGATGCAATAAATGTCAGTATCGACAGTTTAGATCCAAGACAATTTCACAGCATTACCGGCCATGATAAATTGCCTCATATTTTAAAAGGTGTTGATATGGCGTTGTCAAATGGCCAGACAACGGTGAAAGTCAACACGGTACTGATGCGAGAATACAATGCCTATGATATTCAAAGCTATCTCGATTGGTTAAAAGACACACCTATCACCTTGCGTTTCATTGAATTGATGCAAACTGGTGATAATCAGGCATTTTTTAATGCTCAACATGTCCAAGGTTCACGCATCAAGCAACAACTGATTTTAGATGGCTGGTTACCATCGATACGAGATAAATCATCGGGCCCAGCACAAGAATTTTACCACCCAGATTATCAAGGTAAGATCGGCTTGATCATGCCATATAGCAAAGACTTTTGTGCCAGTTGTAACCGTTTACGCGTCAGCGCACTGGGTAAACTACATCTGTGTTTATTTACTGAGCAAGGACTCGATCTTAAAGATTACTTACAACAAGATGATGTTGAACCATTAAAGGCTCGTATTGCCGCGATGATGACCGACAAAAAAGCGACGCATTTCTTACACGAAAGTTTAACCGGTGCGACTAAAAATCTTGCGATGTTAGGTGGATAGTTCTCAGATGCAGGCTTATCAAAATCAATGTTTAGGTGTAGTACTGGCAGGAGGACTTTCCTCTCGTATGGGCAAAGACAAAGCCTTATTAACACGCCAAGATCAAAACATGCTGAGCTTTAGTGAACACTTGTTGCGCCAAGCAGGTATTGAGCAAGTTGTTATCAGTGGTAAACAACATGGTATTGCCGATGAAATTGAACAACTCGGTCCTATGGGCGGCATCTATACCATTATCAACAAATACCAGCCCAGCGCTTTGCTGATACTACCGGTAGACTTGCCGCTAATGGACAGTAAAACGCTACAGCAATTAAAACTGGTTGGCGAATTATCAAAGCAACCAAGCTATTATCAAGGCAATTACTTGCCGCTCTATTTACCCGTAAACGCTTTGGTCCAACAATTTTTTCAGCAGCAATTTTCTACATTAAGCAGAACAACTGACGGCGCTGGTAGCATTAAGCATGCTAAAGGGCCTTCGATTAAAGCGTTATTAACCCAGTTGCCTTGCCAGCAACTCGCCTTAAAAAACACAAGTTGTTTGTTTAATAGCAACACTCCCGAACAATGGCAACAAGCACAACAACAATTAAGCAAACACAGGAGCACGCATGTCTAGTCATGGCGCAAAAGCCTTTATTCCGTTAAACATTGCAGTATTAACTGTATCTGACACCCGTGATGAAAGTAACGATACATCAGGACAATTGTTAGTTGAACGAGTGACCAGCGCTGGCCATCATTTAGCTGAAAAAGCTATCGTCAAAGATGACATTTATCAACTCAGAGCCATAGTGTCAAAATGGATTGCCGATGAAAATGTTCAAGCGGTGATCAGCACTGGCGGCACAGGATTTACCTTAAGAGACAATACGCCAGAAGCATTAATGCCATTATTTGACAAAGATGTGGAAGGTTTTGGTGAAGTATTTCGTGCAATCTCACTAGAGGAAATTGGTACCTCAACCATTCAATCGCGTGCCTTTGGTGGTATTGCCAATCAAACCGTCATTTTATGTGTGCCGGGTTCAACCAACGCTTGCCGCACAGCATGGGATAAACTCATTAAAGAACAACTGGACGCAAGTCACAAACCTTGTAACTTTGTACCGCATTTAAATACTGAAAATGCCCAAGCATGTGAGAGTCGCGGCTAATGAGCTCAAATGAACACGTAGCCTTAAGCCATGTTAACCAAAAAGGCGAAGCCAATATGGTTGATGTCACCGAAAAATCGATGACCTCGCGTACCGCAACCGCACAAGGCTTTATCAAGATGACACCACAAACCTTGGCCTTAATTAATCAAGGTGAAAATAAAAAAGGCGATGTCTTTGCCGTTGCCCGCATTGCAGGTATTCAAGCGGCGAAAAAATGCAGCGACCTCATTCCCCTGTGTCATCCATTAATGCTCTCGAAAGTGCAAGTTGATTTTGACATTGATGAAACCAACAGCCAGATCCGCGTCACGAGTTTGTGTCGACTCACTGGCCAAACAGGGGTTGAAATGGAAGCGTTAACTGCGGTTTCTGTTGCTTGTTTAACCCTGTTTGATATGTGTAAAGCCGCCGATCCTGCAATGGAAATTTTTGGTATTAAAGTACTGAGCAAACAAGGTGGTAAATCGGGTCACTGGCAAGCAACTGAGCAAGGAGCTTAAGATGATCACTGTGCTATTTTTTGCCGCGCTAAGAGAAAAGTTGGCGTGTGATAAACTCACCATTGACGCTCAAGGTATCACCACGGTTGACGATGTCAAACATGTGTTAGTAACGCTTCATCCGCATTGGCAAGCTCATTTAACACATAGCGCACTACTCTTTGCAGTAAATAACGCTATGGTCGCACTTGATCATCCTGTTAAAGCGGGCGATGAAGTTGCCTTTTTCCCTCCGGTAACGGGTGGCTAATATGAGCGCTATACCTAAAATTGCAATTCAAGAAGAGGATTTTTCGTTAGCCGATGAAGTGCAGTTGTTAGAACAAGACAACGAGCAAGATGGTGCTGTTGTCACCTTTTGTGGTCGGGTAAGAAATAAAAACCTCGGTGAAAATATCAAAGGGCTATTTCTAGAACATTACCCCGGCATGACAGAAAAAGCGCTCAGTGATATTGTTACTATTGCCGCACAGAAATGGCGAATAAATCGGGTAACTATCATCCACCGCATAGGTCAGCTCTATGTTGGAGATCAAATAGTTTTTGTTGGTGTTACCAGCAAACATCGACACGACGCCTTTGCCGCCAATGAATTTATTATGGACTTTTTGAAAGTAAAAGCGCCATTTTGGAAAAAAGAACTCAGCGACACAGGTGAGCGTTGGCTTGACGCAAGGCAAAGCGATCACGACAAAGCGAAACAATGGAATAACTAACCATGCATGCGCTAGGCAAAGCTTTTCGCTCTTTTTTTGGCTCTTTTTTTAGCTGTAGCATATTCTTCTTTTGCTCATTATTAGCGTTTAACACTTTAGCCAAACCATTAAATGAAAATAATCCAACGTTAAGAGTCGCCGTTTCCGCGAACTTTGCCAGCACACTCAATTCACTATTAGCTGATTTTCAGCAGCAATCAGGCATTCGCTGTGAACTAATTACTGGTGCTACGGGTACATTATTTCAACAAATCGTTCACGGCGCGCCATATGATGTTTTGCTTGCTGCCGAT
>JBNKXM010000271.1:0-3749 GCA_050300315.1 Thalassotalea sp.
TGTCTCCCAATACTAGCTCGTCATAAATAACCTTGTGAACTATTGATCTGTCTTGTTCGTTTGGGGTTAATACGTGTAAGCCGTATTTGTTAGCTAATCGTCCCTTATAAAAATCTTGCTCCATGGTAAACGCAGTACCGAGCAGGCCAACGGTATTGATGCCTTGTTCAATAAGCACTTCAGCGGTAGCATCAGCGATATGTAGCAAAGGAATATCAATAACTTGTTCTATTTGCGGTGCCACTTTGTGCATAGTGTTAGTACAGATCAGCAGAAAATCAGCACCAGCCGCCTGCACATTTAAAGCTGCGTTTTGTAGAATTTCTGCGGTGGCTTGCCAATTACCTTGGTGCTGTAATTTTTCAATCGGTGCAAAATCAACACTATACATGGCTATTTTCGCAGAATGTAGTCCGCCGAGTGAATGCTTGATGCCTTCATTAATTGCACGATAATAGCCCAGTGAGCTTTCCCAGCTCATTCCCGCTAATAGACCGATAGTTTTCATCTAACCTCCAGCTGTTTTACATGAAAAAGGGTTAAGGTGTTAGCCTAATTAGTCTAAAAATTCAGGAAACTTAGGTAAAGATTCAACATCGTTTCGTTCATGCTGAATGATGATTTTTGCCTGTGTTTGCTTGGCTAATGCTTCAAACTTTTTTCTAGAATCAAGGGTAATATTTTTGTCGAAGTTGTATTTATGCATAGTATTTAATGCTCGCCCTTTCGCATGAACGTATAAATCACCCGTGAACAATACAACACCAGCATTGGCTAAATCTAGCTGCAAAATACTACTTCCTGGGGTATGTCCCGGCATGGTTTTAATCACAACACTGCCATCGGCAAAAACATCATAGTTATCGTTGAAGGTAATGGTTTTTGCGTCTTCAAGCTCAGAATAAACTTCACCGAATAGTGATTTCATCTCTGTTGAAAACATAAAGTCATGCTCTAACTTACTGATAATAAAGGTTGAGCCTGAAAATTTATTGGCATTGCCAGAATGATCTGGATGTAAATGGGAAAGTGCTAAATATTCGATATCTAATGGTGATAGTGCTAATTGCTTGAGCTGGTCGAGTAATTTTACCGAGAGCTTTGAATGCCAAACACCACTTTTTTCGCCATCGGGTATGTCTGCTAATTGGTCGATTAGCCCTGTATCCCACAGTAAATCGCCTTTAGGGTGACGAATTAAAAAGCAAGGATTCGCCAATTCTGTTTGTTGTCCACTGAATTCACCATTTGCTGATAAATCATTCATATCTGAGACGGCTATCGTGCCACAATCCAACGCATATAACTTTGTCGAATTGCTCGTTGGAGCAGTGTTTTGCTCAGCTTGTTGAGCAAATGCACAGGTTGCAATAAACAGTGAAGCACTTGCCGCTAATGTAATTAATTTCATCTTTTTCTACTTATTTTTAGCATTTTTTGTTTGGAGGTTTAGCGCTGCATTACAGTGATTTTTGCCAAAACATGGCTTTACCCATAACAGGGTCAAGTTCATAGCCAGCAAAACCGAATTTTTTATAGGCATTTTGCGCGAGTGTATTACCTTCTAATACTTCTAAGGTTAATTTACAGCAGCCTTTTTCTTTTGCGATATCTGCTACTTTCTCTAGCATGCGTTGGCTAATGCCAAGTCCTCTAAAGTCTTTTAACACAACAACATCGTGGATGTTAATCAGAGGTTGGCATTTAAACGTGGAAAATGCTTCGAAACAGTTGATCAGCCCAGCGGGTTTGTTGTCGACGTAGCATAAAATGCTAAAAGCATGCGGTACTTTTGCGAGTGAATTTGCTAGATTTTCTTTGGTTTTTGCTGCTAACGGTTCGCCACCGCCCATAGGATCCATCGCATAACCATCTAAAAGGTCAACGAGATCTTTTGCGTGTTGTGGATCAAGGTAGTTAGCAACTAATATGTCAATTTTCATCGGTATTATGTCCTTGTTACAGACGAGTGTTTGATAATAGTTGACGATGATTATATTTTGCCGTGATAAAAGCAATACCACAGCGGTTTTTATCGGAAATTAATAATGAACGCTTACGCTTAATAGAAAAAAACTCGGTTGAGTAAATGCTATAGAGTATTCGTTGCTAAAAGTTTGCTTATTTTCGGGTTAATTGCAGCGCGAGAACCTTAAAATATGGCCTTTATATTGTTGCTCTAAGTAATCGGTATGCGCTGGCCTGATGTGATCGGCCGTAAAGCCATATTCACGCATTTTATTACTGAGTTTATTCTTTCTACCGCGGTCTGGATCTACCAACACCACTTCACAATCGGCATTGGCGTGATTGTCGATAAAGTCTGCCAATAGCTGAATATGTTGGTCTTCATATAATAAGTCGCTGCCAATGATCAAATCAAAGTTACCAAGGTTGCTGTTATCATCGGCCCAATCAACACGTTCAAACGAAATGGCTTTGCCGTTGTTTAATTCAGTATTTCGATTAAGAAACAACTCTACTTCTGGGTGGTAGTCGGTCGCGGTAATATCAGCTTGTTGTTCATTAAGCAGTAAACTTGATAACGCCATGCCACAGCCGATTTCTAAAATTCTTTTATCGTCGGTTTGATAGTTAAGCATATAATTGGCTAGCACTATGCTAGATGGCCAAACAACACCAAAAATAGGCCAAGACGCGGAACAGATACCGAGTTTATCCGCTATGCCAGTTGGATCGCTAAATTGTTGTTTATCACGTAACGAGCAGATATGAATGTCGGTATTGCCAACTTCAATGGTTTGGTAACGAACGCGTAATGGAATAGTCATAGTATATCCTAGTCAGTATATGGGCGAAGCCAAATACCTAAGATATATGACGAAACGGAGAAATCTTAGTCAGGGTAAAGCAATTTGAGCGAGGTGCAAGGCATTTCTCATTTAATTAAGGTCTATTTATTGCTGAATTTAATGTGCGTGTTATTTAAGTCAATGATTTACCAAGGATATAAAAACATCGTATAGTGTTATTTAATGCTAACGTTTTCGTAGATGAAATGGAGTCAATTATGAAGCAGCTAATCATTGTGATCCTTATTGTATTATGGTCAAACTCAGTTTTTGCTAAAGAGGCTAACTTTAACGGTCAAAAATTTGCTACCGCTTATTTTAATGCCTGGAAGGCTACGCAGTTGCCGAACGCTACCGAAGCCAGTATTGATAAATACCTTAAATTTTTTAAAGATGATCTTGGTCATCAGCACATTCCTTATGACGTAGATGACTCTCGCTCAGCGGATGCGAAACAATCAATGAAAAAAGGCATGATGTTTTATTTGGGCGTGCACAGTGAATACAACGCAGAGATCAGAAAAGTGATCACGGGTGACAATGTTGTCGTGATTAAATACTTTACCCATGCAAAAGGAAAGCATCCGCAAACCGGACAAGAAATGGTCATGGATTATGACACCGTTGAAGTGTTAGAGCTTGAAGATGGTTTGATCAGCGTGATCCGTAAATACAGTGAATAATCTTTACCTTTTTTGGTAAAAAGTGAGGTTATATGAATACCATTAGTTTGCAAACGGCTCAGAAAAAAATCCTACGACTAGAACGCATGCTGAGTATTTTGGTTATCTTAGTGTTAGCGCACATAGGCGTAAGTTATATGCAAGATGACAAGCTTATTCAAGCGAATGGTTTTCAATTGATTAATAATGATAAACAAGTCATGGCGGGGCTAGAGTTTAGTAATGGCTATCCAAGTTTTTATCTTATGGATAA
>JBNKXM010000272.1:0-3748 GCA_050300315.1 Thalassotalea sp.
GCTTAGCTGGGCCAGCTCCGACCTACGATATGCAAAAAATCCTCTCAACAAAATCAGAAAGAGAAGCTGCTTTAATGAGTGGATCCGTATCTGCCATATTGATGCCCATCAGATATTTCATGATTGCAGGATTCGCTGTACTTGGTTCAAACGTACCTGTCCAAGTGGTGTAGCTCAAGTTTCGATTACTATCAAAATCATCAAGAATGGTTTCTTGCACTAGTTCAGGTGAAACATGAACATCCATTACTAAATTTTCAGTGCCACAACTATTGGTTACCGCAACAGTAACCGGGCCAGACGTTGTTCCCCAGTTGACCGTTAATGAGTTACTGCTTGATGTTTCTCCCGTTGGCGATGTCCAAGCATAACTACTTCCAGTCCCCGCTTCATCAACAACCTGATAAGTTACACTGCTGTTAGGTTCAACGATATGTTCGCCTTTAAGTGATGGCTGACCAAAATCATATACTCGTACATAGTCAACTTCCATGGTCTGCGGCAACATGCTGTCGTCAACAACCCCACCAATGCTTCCGCCTACAGCTAAGTTCAACAAGAAATGATATTGATAATTTTCAAACGTCCAATACGATGGATCGCTCATGTCCGATGGCGTTTTCACTGAATATAGAATGTCATCAACATACCAACGTATTTCATTTGGCTCCCACTCCACGGCATATTCATGAAAATCCGCTGACCAGCTATCTGGTTGCTTAAGAATTCTGCCACTGGTCCATTCGTTATCTGGCCAAGGCTGACCATAATGGATAGTACCAAACGCAAACATATCTGCTTGGCCAGTAGCTTCCAAAATATCTATTTCGCCACTAATTGGCCAACCTTCGGTGGGATCTGTTGGTAGCATCCAAAATGCTGGCCACATTCCCGTGCCGTTTGGTAATTTAATCCGTGCCTCAAATCGACCATTTGTCCACTGACCACCATTTGGCATGTTAGCGGTACGGATACGCCCAGAGGTATAATTTTTTGCTTTCACCCGTTGTTTTTTAGCGGTGATGGTTAACACACCGTTACTAACGGTATTATTTGCCGCTTCATACGATTGCAGTTCATTATTACCCCAACCACATACGCCGTAGCTACAACCATCACCTGTCATTACTTCCCACTTAGTGGTGTCTAACGATGTTCCGTTAAATTCATCTGACCATACTGGTGTTGGATTTTGACATTGTCCCCCAAAACTCGTGTTTGAAACGATTGATATACCTAATGTAATCATTACTTTAGCAATGCTATTTATTTTAGTTTTTTGCATGTTATGCCTCTTATTTATCAATATAGAGAGCCATCCTTTCCCCTCAGGAAGCGCTTCCAATTTTTGGTATTATTTTAAATAAATGCTTAATGACATTTAATAAATAATGATTTTTTTATCTTATCCCTCAATCTGGAAGCGCTTCCATATTAATGACATAATTGTTTAAAAAACAATCTTAATGTTATAGCTATTTTAAAGGTCTTATAGCGTTTAATGCTAAGAAGATAAACAACAAAGAAGGGAATTACGTAAGCAATAGCAAATAATCAATCTAGTTTTCAATAGATTAATACTGCTCTACGTTTTTATGATTAACTGGGGTTAATCGATGATTTAAAAACAAAATCATTTCTGCCATGCGCTTTTGCTGCATACATAGCAGCATCAGCACTTTGCAGCATACTCTTACTATTGTCACCATCATCTGGAAAAAGACTAATACCGATACTACAACCAACATGTAAACTTTTTCCCTCAATGCAAATTTCCTGATTAGTTACCTCAATGATCATACTTGCAACACGAGAAGCGTCTGACGCTTGATGCATGTCATCTAGCAGCACAACGAACTCATCACCGCCAATACGGGCAACAATATCATTACCACGAACAATATTTTGATAACGACTGGCTATTTCCGTTAACAACTTATCACCGACATCGTGACCATAGAGATCGTTGACAGGCTTAAAATTATCAAGGTCGACGAACAATACCGCAAATATCGACTTATTGCGTTTCGCTCTCTGTATCGCATTAGCTAATAAATCATTAAACAAGCTACGGTTGGCTAAACCAGTTAAGAAATCATAATGCGCCATTTCTCTCAATCGATCTTCTAACGCAATATGCTCACTAATATCCGTGTACGTAATAACAATATGGCTTAGTTCTTTATCACGGCTACGGACAACATTCATTCCTATGCGCACATGGATCTCACGACCGTCTT
The DNA here is from genome assembly GCA_050300315.1 of Thalassotalea sp. Taxonomy (GTDB): domain Bacteria; phylum Pseudomonadota; class Gammaproteobacteria; order Enterobacterales; family Alteromonadaceae; genus JBNKXM01. Next base: position 2,241 of record JBNKXM010000272.1, read on the forward strand.
TACGGCAGGTTGTGACATCTCCTTGCCAACAATTTACCACATTCAACAGTTGCCACATTTCGCTTTGAAACGCATCGGGTTGCCTGCCCGCATGCAAAATATTAATTGGCTGGCCAACAACTTCATTTGGACTGTAACCGTTAAGCTGACACCAAGCTTTATTGACGGCGAGTATTTTTTGTTTATTGTCAGTGATCAAAATACCATCACTACTAGCGTCAAAAACTGTTGCTGAGAGCTGCATTTCAGTGTGTGCATTTTTTAGCTCGGTATGATCAACAATAAAGCAAATACCGCGTGTATCTTCTCCTTCAAATAACGCAGCACCCAGATATACAGGCACTTTGGTAACGCCATCATGATGAATAAAGTCTTTTTCAAACGGTGCGCAATAACCTTTCTCGGCTATTTCCTTCAACGCTACTTCATCACGCGCATGTCCATGTTCAGGTGTTAGATCTCGCCAATTTACCTTGCCGCTAACGAGGTCATGTTTGGAGTAACCTACCATATCGAGAAAAGCATCATTGGCATCTAAAATACGACCGTCTAGATGCCATTCCATGATGCCTAACATATCGGTTAAATATAGGCTTTTAAAGCGCGCTTCACTGATCATCAATTCTTTTTCAGTGTGTTCTATTCCTAGTGTAATACGCCGACTGATATAAAGAACCAATAACAACATCATAGCGATAGCAATAAAACTTACCCACATTAGCAGATTTTTTACCCAACGCGCTCCTTCACTTAGTATTAGAGAAAAGCGATATTCTAAATCAGTTAAGACTTTATTTAATTCATCAACCTTCTTAACCAAGGGGGCCAATGCTTGATGATCATTATTTTGTTTAACAATGTAAATTTGCTCTCCTAGCGCTTGAAGAGTAAGAATATGTCCATCCGCTTCCGCCCAGATAAGGATAGCGTCTTTCATATAAGGGAAATCCTGAAAACGGACAAAAAAACGTATCATCCCTGGAATATCTTCGATTTGATTAAGGCCCTGAAGGAAACCTTCGGTCACTAGCGCCATGTCGGGTTCAAGTGATTGTAATTGCATGCATGCTTGCCGATCACCTAACGGGATCAATAACGATTTCTGATAATTATTGTAATCCGCAGTCAGTCCCGAACGAATATACTTTTGTAAGTAGAATACAGCGTCTTTTTGCGCTTTCGCATAAAGTCCTTCGCCACGAACGTAACTGCGCACACTATCCATAATATCGGATTGCAGACGCCCAAGGATCAGCAATAACAAATTAACAATAATAAACAGGCCAACAATTAGAAAAATCCGTTGGCGCATGGATAGTTTACGATTAGAAATAATATTTCCCTTCAGCGCTAATTATTAATACTCGTTTTGTAGCCTCTAAACAGTAAGAAGACTTTTTAACTCCACGCCTTACATTAGTGATAAATGGTACAAATACAAAAGATAAGTAAATTATAGATGAAAGAAAATAATTGGTATGAACGAAAGTAAATTAAATGATTGTTTT
>JBNKXM010000273.1:0-3729 GCA_050300315.1 Thalassotalea sp.
AAACGCTGATAAGGTACATAAGGCGATTTCACCTTCAGGATCGTTAATATCATTTAACGGCTTAGTCGGGAGCGCAATTTCAAGACATAAATTACTTTGTCTAATCGGTGCAAGCTCAGGTAAAAATGGACTGTGGGTGTTACAGTGATCAACGTTTTGTAAATAAATACGGCCTGTGCTTGCTCTTTCTTGAGCAAACAAGGTAAATAATTCGATCGCTTTAATACATTTCTTACGTATAGAGTCATCTGCTTCATATTTGAGGTATAACTCTTCAAATTTTTCTTGGTCGGCAAAGAACGCGTCATACAAACCAGGAACATCACTTGGGCTGAATAAGGTGATAGATTCACCTTTGATCAGACGCTGATACATCAATTTATTAAATTGCACACCGTAATCGAGATGACGCACACGGTTTTCTTCAACGCCGCGGTTATTTTTAAGTACCAGTAAACTTTCAACTTCTAAATGCCAAAGCGGATAAAACAGTGTCGCAGCTCCGCCACGCACGCCACCTTGAGAACAGCTTTTCACTGCGGTTTGGAAATGTTTGTAAAATGGAATACAGCCAGTGTGAAATGCTTCGCCATTGCGAATAGAGCTACCTAAGGCTCTGATCCTACCTGCATTAATACCAATGCCAGCTCGTTGAGAAACGTATTTAACGATAGAGCTAGAGGTTGCATTAATCGAATCTAAACTATCGCCACATTCAATCAGTACGCACGAAGAAAACTGACGCGTAGGGGTACGCACGCCAGCCATGATTGGCGTAGGTAATGAAATTTTAAACGTTGAAATTGCGTTGTAGAAACCTTCAATATAGCTTAATCGAGTCGCTTTTGGGTATTTAGAAAATAAACACGCTGCCACTAAAATATATAAAAACTGTGCACTTTCATAAATTTCACCAGTGACACGGTTTTGAACTAAATACTTGCCTTCTAACTGCTTAACTGCGGCATAGCTGAAATTAAGATCACGACGATGATCGATAAAGCGTTCCATTTGCTCAAATTCGTCTTCGCTATAATCTGCTAATAAGTGTTGATCGTATTTTCCAGCTTCAACTAGGTTTACTACATGCTGATAAAGCTTAGGTGGCTCAAATTTACCGTAGGCTTTTTTACGCAAATGAAATATTGCGAGTCGAGCAGATAAAAATTGATAATCAGGTGTTTCTTCTGAGATCAGATCGGCTGCTGACTTAATAATGGTTTCATGAATATCTTCGGTTTTAATACCATCATAAAATTGTATATGAGATTTAAGTTCAACTTGAGAAACAGAGACATTTTCTAAGCCGTCCGCAGCCCATGCGATGACTTGATGAATTTTCTCCAGATCGATGGGTTCTTTTTTTCCGTTACGCTTAGTTACAAAGAGGTTGTTATTCATGAAAAACCTGTATTATTAACGATTATTTTTTTAATTATTTATAGTGAAAGTTTACAACAAAGTAGATTTGAGTTAATGCACTACATCTTGGGGCAAAACTCGAATCTGATCACAAGATAATGAGGTTTGAAGTGTATTGCAAGCACTAAAAAGTCCATTAAATTGCTATGGATTATACGAAGAATTATTTAGTTAGTAACAACTAACTTAGTATCGTCTTTTTAATTTGATTTTAAAGAAACGCAATGATTATTTCGTCTTTTTTTATCGGAATAGATTTATTTTAGTTATAAATTTTCCTCTTATATTACTATTTGTAATATAAGAGGGAAAATACTTAATAAACAAATGTTTATGTTGGTTGTTTTATTAATAATCATCTTGGTGATTATATATACATCGCACAATTTTTGACATTTTCGGCAATATGATCGGCCTGCCACTGATGAATATTATCACCTGATTTAATATAACCCCAAGCGGCTACCATAGTGGTCATTTGTGCGCGATTCCCAGCTTCTATGTCACGTAACGCATCACCAACATACAAACAGTGTTGTGGATTTACTTGTAGTTGTTCACAGGCAAATAACAGTGGTGCAGGATCTGGCTTTCTGGTTGCTAGGGTATCACCGCCGATCACCACGTTACATTTGGCTAATGGCGCAAAGTGGGGAAGTAATTCTCGTGTTAACCCTTCAGGTTTATTGGTGACTATTCCCCAAGCGATATTTTTTTGTTCAAGCTCAAGTAGTAGCTCACTAATACCTGGATACAAAACGGTATGCTTGGCAATATTGGCTTGATAGTAAGTTAAAAACTCTTCACGTAATTGTTCATAATCAAATTCTGCCAGTTGCTCTTGAAAACCGAGTTCAAGTAAACCTTTCGCGCCATCTGAAGCAACAGGGCGAAACACTTCTCGAGCAACTTGAGGAAAGTCATACTTTGCTAGAACAAAATTTAACGCTTGCCCTAGGTCATCAGCGGTATCTAAAAGGGTACCATCAAGATCAAATAATACCCCGCTATAGCGTGTTGTTCTTGTGTTTAACATCTTATACCTTTTGACAACATAAAATGTAATTAACGTCGAGCGAATCGATCAGTTTATGATTTTCAGTTAGAGGATTGTAATGGATGCCAGCAGCATCAATACAGCTTAAATCATTGCTTTCTGCCCACGCGATTAATGTTGAAGGACGAATAAACTGATTGTGATCATGAGTACCATCTGGCACGAGTTTTAGTACTTTTTCTGCAGCAACAATAGCTAATAAATATGACTTAATCGTTTTATTTAATGTCGAAAAAAAGACATAGCCACCAGGTTTCACCATTTCACTGCATGCTTTTACAATTGAGGCAGGATCTGGTACATGCTCTAACATTTCCATACAAGTTACTGCATCGAACTGTGCGGGCATTTGTATTGCTTTCTCTTCTGCCGTTATTTTTTGATATTCAACCGTAACACCTGATTCAAGTGCATGAAGCTTAGCAACGTTAAGCGGCTCTTCTCCCATATCTATGCCAGTCACCTTAGCACCTAATTGGGCTAGGCTTTCCGCTAATATGCCGCCGCCACAGCCAACATCGATAATTTTTTTATCAAATAAGCTGCCCATATGTTGAATAATAAATTGTCTGCGTATTGGGTTTATTTGATGTAATGGCTTAAATTCACCGTCTAATTCCCACCATTGACTTGCGACTTTCTCAAATTTGGCGATTTCTTGTTGATTAACGTTTAGTTGTAAGGACATATGGCTAACTATTGAAAAACGATTGTGCGGCTATTCTAAACGAAAGTAAAAAGTTAGCCTAGTGAAGAAATTCAGTAATATGGCTTTTGTTTTGTTCAATATTTTAGCGAGAAGTTGCTGATAATTTAAGCCACGGGTTAACGGCCATAAATAAATAGTATCATCTAAATTAAGGTGATCGATGGATTGCGAAAATAATCACTTGAAATAGACTGCCAACCAAAGCAGAATGTCATGCTATAAAGCAGTATTGCCTATCCATTATTTGTGATAATATGCGCTGCGTTTTTAACAATAATAATTTCCATATTCTAATAATTAGGGATACCGTCGTTTTATGACCGATCTGGCAAAAAATGTTGCTCCAGTCAATATTGAGGATGAGCTAAAAAGCTCCTATTTAGATTATGCGATGAGCGTAATCGTAGGACGAGCGTTACCTGACGTTCGAGATGGTTTAAAACCAGTACACCGTCGCGTGTTATTTGCAATGAATGTACTAGGTAATGACTTCAATAAACCTTATAAAAAATCTGCCCGTGTCGTCGGGGACGTGATCGGT
>JBNKXM010000274.1:0-3720 GCA_050300315.1 Thalassotalea sp.
TGATATTAATCTATTACCGTAGTGATATATTTATTTTATTTGATAATAGGTACATCATTTGCGAACTATCTCAAAAAAATTTAGCAAACCTCTCCCTGAAATTCGACGCAAAGACAGGCTAGTTCAAGCTTATATTTTTTTGTTATTTACATCCTTCATATTTCTTTCAAAAAATTTTAATAATTGGCTGGTAATGATCAATAATTCTGGTAATCTCTTACTCCCCTAATTTGAATCCTTGTTGTATTTTTGTTCAATGTTTAGGGTGAAATAAATAAGTTATTCACATTTTTAAAATAACAATAATAAAAGTGTAAAAAGGATTTTTTCTTACCTTTTCTCTTTGAAAACAGAAACTTAAAAATAAAATAACCATAAAGATAATTTTTCTTTGTGGGGCTTCCTGCTGTTTTTCAACAAAGTTATCCACAATTAGTCGTCAAAAGATAAGACAAATTTAATGTTTCACTCTAGAGTGAATTCACTGAATGTGTCATGCTAGCGCAAATTTTTCCCTAAAGGTTTATTTCATGTCGAATACGTCAATGTCACCGCTGATTTTAGTCGATGGTTCTTCTTATCTTTTCCGTGCTTATCACGTGCCTTATTTACAAGCCTTATCAACAGCAGATGGTCATCCCACCGGAGCGATCACTGGCGTGTTAAATATGATCAATAGTTTGAAAAAGTCGTACCCAAACGGCAATATCGTTGTGGTGTTTGATGCTAAAGGAAAAACCTTTCGCAATGATATATACCCTGAATATAAAGCTCATAGACCACCAATGCCAGACGACTTGCGCGAGCAAATAGCACCAATTCATCAAATTATTGAGGCGATGGGACTTCCACTGTTAGTCATCGAAGGTGTTGAAGCCGATGATGTTATCGGTACATTGGCGAATCAGGCAACCCAAATGGGTATCGAAACGGTTATTTCAACGGGTGATAAAGACATGGCGCAGTTGGTGAGTGAACATGTGCGCTTAATCAATACCATGACCAATGTTGAGCTAGATGTCGACGGCGTGATAGAGAAATTTGGTATTCGACCCGATCAAATCATCGATTATTTAGCTTTAATGGGCGATAAAGTCGATAATATTCCAGGGGTAGAAAAATGTGGTCCTAAAACGGCGGTTAAATGGTTACTAGAGCATGAAAATTTAACAAATGTCATCGCTAATGCTGATAAGGTAAAAGGGAAAATCGGCGAAAATTTACGTAATGCCCTCGAGCAATTACCACTTTCTTACGAATTGGCGACTATCAAACTAGACGTCGAACTCGAACAATCGGTAGAGCAATTACGACCGAGTGCGCCTGATATTGAAAAACTGACGGCACTTTATACACAATTTGAATTAAAGCGCTTGTTAGCAGAACTAAAATCTGGAGGCGCAGACAAAGTTAATATCGAACACACCGAGACCGCAGTTGATACTCATGAGCCTATCCCCCAGCCGACAGAAGTTGATTATCAAATCTTGTTTAGCGAAGCTGAATTTAGTGAGTGGTTAGTTAAACTTGAGCAAGCTGAATATTTTGCATTTGATACCGAAACAACCAATCTTGATTATATGCAGGCCAAGCTGGTTGGCTTATCATTTGCTGTTGAACCAGGTAAAGCAGCATATGTTCCCTTGGCGCATGATTACGACAATGCGCCTAAGCAGCTAGCGTTAGACTGGGTCTTAGCTCAGTTAAAACCTCTACTAGAAGATAATAACCTTGCTAAGCTTGGTCAAAATTTAAAATATGATGCCAATGTTTTAAGTCATTACGGTATTAAGATGCAGGGCATTGCATTTGATACTATGCTCGAATCTTACTGCTTAAATAGCGTCGCAACCCGCCACAATATGGATGCGTTGGCGGAAAAATACTTAGACTATAAAACGGTACATTTTGAAGATATCGCAGGCAAAGGCGCTAAACAGCTGACGTTTAACCAAATTGAGATAGAGAAAGCGGGTCATTACGCGGCAGAAGATGCCGATATTACCTTAAGATTGCATCAAGCCATTTACCCTCAACTTGAAAAATTGACTGGGCAATTAACGGTTTTTCGAGACATTGAAATGCCATTGTTACCTGTGCTTGCGCGTATGGAACAAACGGGCGTATTGATTGATAGTGATTTACTTGCCGAACAAAGCCAAAGTTTAGGTACGCGATTACAAGAATTGGAAGTTCAGGCGCACAACATTGCCGGACAAAGTTTTAATTTAGGCTCGCCAAAGCAGTTGCAAAAAATTCTATTTGAAGATTTAAAAATTCCGGTGATCAAGAAAACACCTAAAGGTGCGCCATCAACAGCAGAAGAAGTGTTACAAGAATTGGCGCTTGATTATCCATTGCCTAAGGTTATTTTAGAAAATCGTGGTTTAAGCAAATTAAAGTCGACCTATACCGATAAACTACCTTTGATGGTTTCTACAAAAACAGGTCGAGTACACACTTCATACCATCAAGCGGTGGCAGCGACAGGACGATTATCTTCAACCGATCCAAACTTGCAAAATATTCCGATCAGAAGTGAAGAAGGGCGCAAAATTCGTCTCGCGTTTATCGCACCACAAGATTATAAAATTGTGGCTATTGATTACTCGCAAATAGAATTACGGATCATGGCGCATTTGTCTGATGATCCTGGTTTACTTGAAGCATTTTCTACAGGCAAAGATGTTCATCAGGCAACAGCAGCGGAAATCTTCGCGGTTGAATTAGCGCAAGTAACCAGTGATCAGCGACGTAGTGCTAAAGCCATTAATTTTGGATTGATTTATGGCATGTCGGCATTTGGCTTAGCGAAGCAATTAGGTATAGCACGTAATCAAGCGCAGCAATATATGGATAAATATTTTGAGCGTTATCCACGTATTCATAGTTATATGGAAGAAACTCGCCAAAAAGCGACGGAGCAGGGCTATGTAGAAACCTTGTTTGGTCGTCGATTATATTTACCTGAGATTAAATCGAAAAATGCCATGCGACGTAAAGGCGCTGAACGTGCCGCGATTAACGCGCCGATGCAGGGTACGGCAGCCGATATTATTAAAAAGGCGATGCTGGCCGTTGATAGCTGGATCAGTGAACAAAACGATGAGCGTATTAAAATGACGATGCAAGTGCACGACGAACTCATTTTTGAAATTCATCAAGACATTGTTGAGCAAGTCACTAAACAGTTAGTGGAAATAATGAATGGTGCTGTGACCTTGAATGTCCCGTTAATCGCTGAGGCTGGCATTGGTGATAATTGGGAGCAAGCACATTAATTGTTAACGGTTTTGGGATCAACGCTTAGCTTATTCTCTGAAGCCTCGACGGTATAGCTCGAGGCTTTTTTATACAAACCTGAAGTTAGCCAAAACTAGCAATAACGTAATTTTAATACATTTATGTAATTTAATTACATAAAGTACTTTACAAACGATGAATAGCTGATTTATACTTTGTTTCGTTCCTAAGCGAACGCTTGTTGTAATAATTTGTATATTCTAGCTTTCCTCATAGCTAATAAGCCGACAATTGACTTGTCGGTTTTTTTTTGCCGATTAAATCATGCATGATCAGTGTTCGTTGTTTTTGTAATAATATTTCTAAATATAAAAGAAAGCTACGTATGATGGCAGGATGTTTAGCTGTTTAGTGATGTAAGCAGCGGCTTATCATGTTCAAAGCGATCACTTATCGTCAATGGGATCTATGATAGGT
>JBNKXM010000275.1:0-3719 GCA_050300315.1 Thalassotalea sp.
GTCGCCACTCATTTTGCGCAAGTTGCTTACGATGTGCTAAAAACTTTTCTCTGGTATTAATTGTGCCAAATATTTTGCCCCAAACTTCTTTGGAAGCTTGCATTTTACGGGCAATTTTATCTGTCCACTTATGGGGAACATGGCAGTCAGGGCAGGTTGCTCTAACACCTGAACGATTAGAGAAATGTATTGTTGTTTTTAACTCTTCATAAACGTTGTTTTCCATTTCGTGACAACTAATACAAAATTTCTCAGTATTGGTTGCTTCTAGGGCGGTGTTAAAACCACCCCAAAAGATAATACCGGCAATAAAACCACCAATAACTAAGAAGCCTAAACTAAAGTATGCACTGGGCTTTTTAAGGGTTTGCCAACCTATTTTTATCAGTTCTTTCATCCTAAGCTCCTAGTTTTTAGCTGAATGTTTCGCTTTCATTAAGCTATGCATATCAACAAAGTCATTGTCGACTAAAGGTTTAGCATCGGTTTGAGGAGCATGACATTGATTACAGAAATAACGTCTTGGTGATATTTCCGCTAAAAAGTTGCCGTCTCTATCCATATAATGCGTAACACTAACCATAGGCGCCTGTGACTCCTCAGTACGATTTCGGTTGTGACATGACATACATTTATTAGTATTTAAATTGATCTCATAGTTACGTATTTTATGCGGGATCACAGGTGGTTGCATCGGATAATTTCTCGCTTGCTTGATATCCTTGTTAACCACATTTGCAATTGCAGATGGCTTGCTTTGACTATCAATTTTTGTCTCACCGCGCAATGTTGCGACACTGCTTTGTGCTGCGATTACTGTGCTGGAAAATAAAACTGAAACCACTAATGTTTTGATCAGTTTGTTAACGATCTTTTGTGTATAAGCTTTCATTTCTACTCTCCTATACCTTAACCACTTTAACAGCACATTTTTTATAATCGGTTTCTTTAGACAAAGGATCGGTTGCGTCTAATGTCACCTTATTCACTAAACGACTCGCATCAAACCATGGCATAAATACTAATCCACGAGGCGGTTTATTACGTCCACGAGTTTCGACGCGAGTTTGTACTTCACCTCGACGAGAAACCAGTTTCACTAGGTCCCCTCGGCGCATACCTCGCGCTTTTGCGTCATCAGGATGCATGTAAACTAATGCATCAGGCATTGCTTTATAAAGCTCAGGTACACGTTGTGTCATAGAACCTGAATGCCAATGCTCAAGTACACGACCCGTTGATAACCATAAATCGAATTCAGCATCTGGACTTTCCGCTGCTGGCTCATAAGGAAGGGCAAAGATGATTGCTCGACCGTCTTTTTTACCGTAGAACTGGAAGTCTTTTCCTGCTTCCACATATGGATCTGAGCCTTCTTTAAAGCGCCAAAGCGTTTCTTTACCATCAACCACAGGCCAACGTAAGCCACGCTCTTGGTGATAACGGTCATAGTCAGCTAAGTCATGTCCATGTCCGCGACCAAAGCTTGCGTACTCTTCAAATAAGCCTTTTTGAATATAAAAACCAAAATGGCGCGCTTCATCGTTTAATCGCTCTGTTGGTACTTGGTTGATTGAATATTTATCTACTTGACCATTTCGATACAGCACTTCATACATGCTTTTGCCTTTGAAAGTAGGGTTTTTATCGAGTAACTCTTTCGGCCAAACATCTTCAATACGGAAACGTTTTGAAAATTCTACTAATTGCCATAGATCTGATTTTGCACCTTTTGGCGCTTCAACCATTTGATACCATGCTTGAGTGCGACGCTCAGCATTACCATACATCCCTTCTTTTTCAACCCACATTGCAGTCGGTAAAATAAGATCGGCGGCTTGTGCGGTAACCGTTGGATATGGATCTGAAACCACAATAAAGTTTTTCGGGTTACGATAGCCAGGGTAGGTCTCACCGTTCATATTCGCGGCAGCTTGCATGTTGTTATTACACTGTACCCAATAGAAATTTAATTCCCCATCTTTGAGTTTACGGTTTTGTAATACAGCATGGTAGCCAGGTTTTGCCGGAATAGTACCATTAGGTATTTTCCATAGTTCCTCAGCTTTGTCTCTATGATCTTTGTTTTTAACTACCATGTCAGCAGGTAAACGGTGCGAGAAGGTGCCAACTTCACGAGCAGTACCACACGCAGATGGTTGGCCTGTTAGTGAGAACGGGCTGTTACCTGGGGTTGAAATTTTACCGGTTAATAAGTGAATGTTATAGACAAGGTTATTGGCCCATACACCACGAGTGTGTTGGTTAAAGCCCATGGTCCAGAACGAACAAACTTTGATTTTTGGATCGGCATAAAGTTCGGCTAACGCATTTAGGTTATCAACAGGCACACCTGATAATTTTGAGGTGTATTCAGCAGTATAAGTGCTGACAAATTTAGCGTACTCGTCAAAGTTAATTGGCGATGAACCACCCGCTGTTTTACCGTTATTCTTCGCGTTAACTTCTAATGGATGCTCCGGACGCAAACCATAACCAATATCGGTATTACCTAATCTAAAATTAGTGTGTTTGTTAACGAAATCTTTATTTACACGACCCGTTTTAATAATGTAGTGAGCAATGAAATTTAAGATGGCTAAATCAGTTTGTGGTGTAAAAATCATGCTGTTGTCAGCAAGATCTGAACTACGGTGCGTAAATGTTGATAACACTGCAACTTTAACATGTGGCGCGCTTAAGCGGCGATCAGTAATACGTGTCCATAAAATGGGGTGCATTTCTGCCATGTTTGAGCCCCATAATACCATAGCATCGGTTGCTTCAATATCATCATAACAACCCATAGGCTCATCAATACCGAAGGTTCTCATGAATCCGCCTACGGCAGACGCCATACAATGACGAGCATTTGGATCTATGTTGTTAGATCTAAAGCCAGCTTTCATTAATTTAGATGCAGCATAACCTTCAAAAACAGTCCATTGACCTGAGCCAAACATACCTATGCCGGCAGGGCCTTTTTCTTTTAAGGTTTTTTTCGCTTTTTCTTCCATGATGTCAAACGCTGCTTCCCACGAAATAGGTGTGAAGTCACCGTTTTTATCAAATTTACCATCTTTCATTCTAAGCAATGGGGTGGTTAAACGATCCTTGCCATACATGATTTTAGAAAGGAAGTAACCTTTAATACAGTTAAGTCCTTTATTAACAGGTGATTTGATATCACCGTGTGTGGCGACAACTTTGCCGTCCATGACACCAACGTTAACACTACAGCCTGTACCACAAAAACGACAAGGTGCCTTGTCCCATTTGAGTTTTGTAATATCACTACTTGTGATCAAGTTAGAGGCTTTTGCTGGAACCGCTACTCCAGCAACTGCAGCAGCAGCTGCAACAGCGTTAGCTTTTATAAACTCTCGGCGATTAATAGTCATATGCTCACCTATTATTCTTCTGTTAAAAATTGATGGTATATCGGTGATAAACTTAATAATCCGATATGGTGTTTTAATTGATCGATTAAGAAGCCGATTTTATTTTGGCTAGCGGCTTCTATGGTAAATACGATTTTCCCTTGTTCACTGATGGCATGAATTTCTGCGCCTTCGGTGGCTGAGATTTCATCACGCAGCTCATTAAGGTGTTGACTTTGTGCATGGGCAACAAAACTGGCTACATGATATTCGCAGGCTTGATCTGCCATTTGTTTTGATGGTTCTACTATCTCAGGCATAACGTACCTCTGAAGGATT
>JBNKXM010000276.1:0-3710 GCA_050300315.1 Thalassotalea sp.
ACACATGTTGAAGGGTCAAGGCCGAACATCTGAGGCATGCCAGATTGGTGCAACCTCAAAACATTGCTGCATGTAAATGGGAAGACATCATCATGAATTTCATTGTGGGTCTGCCTCTCTTTGCCTGCAAGTATGATTACTTCATCATCACGACGAATTTTAGATGCCATTATCGTGACTCCTTATAGTACTTCTGGAGCAAGTGAGACAATTTTCATAAACTTTTCGTTACGAAGTTCACGTGTCACAGGCCCGAAAATACGAGTACCAATTGGCTGTAAATTTGCGTTAAGCATTACAGCCGCGTTGCCGTCAAAACGAATAGTTGAACCATCCGAGCGACGAACGCCCTTTTTAGTGCGCACCACTACCGCAGTAAGAACATCACCTTTTTTTACTTTGCCGCGAGGAATTGCTTCCTTCACTGCAACTTTGATGATGTCACCTATGCGTGCATAGCGACGGTGCGAGCCACCAAGGACCTTTATACATTGCACGCGTCGAGCGCCGCTATTGTCAGCAACGTCAAGCTGTGTTTGCATTTGGATCATTTACATGTGCTCCGCTATTTATCTAATATTAAGATAGAAATTCAAGGCCAAAAATTCGACCCGTCACTGCCTTTTCAAACCCACTCATAAGATGAGGGCGCGAGATTATAACACCACTAATTTCAAAATGGTACTTTATTGAACAATTTTTATTAGTTACTCAAAGCCACTTAAAAATCATAGGTCTGGTTTTATAATGAGAAGGCAGACAATAAAAAAACGGCTCCATTTGGAGCCGTTTTCGTTTAATTCACACTGAGTGTAAATTAGATCACTTTCGCTTTTTCTACTACATCTACTAATGTCCAAGATTTAGACTTAGAGATTGGAGCACATTCACGAATAGTAACGATGTCACCCATTGCACATTGGTTTGTTTCATCGTGTGCTTTCAACTTAGTTGAACGCGAGATGAACTTACCGTAGATAGGATGCTTAACACGACGCTCAATCAATACAGTGATAGACTTATCCATTTTGTCACTGATCACACGACCTTGTAGTGTACGAATTTTATCGCTCATTACTTACCTGCCTTTTCAGTTATGATAGTCTTAACACGCGCAATATTGCGACGTACAGTTCTTAGCAAGTGAGTTTGTGCTAACTGACCTGTGCTTGCTTGCATGCGATAGTTAAACTGTTCGCGCAAAAGCCCAAGTAACTCAGCATTCAACTCTTCAATGCTTTTCTCTTTTAATTCGCTAGCTTTCATTACATCACCGTTCTAGTTACGAAGGTTGTTTTGAACGGAAGTTTAGCTGCTGCTAAAGCAAATGCTTCGCGTGCTAATTCTTCTGATACACCTTCCATTTCATAAAGAACACGACCTGGTAGAATTTGACATACCCAATATTCTACAGAACCTTTACCTTTACCCATACGAACCTCAAGAGGTTTTTTGGTAACTGGTTTGTCTGGGAACACACGGATCCAAATTTTACCTTGACGCTTAACGTGACGAGTCATCGCACGACGAGCTGATTCAATTTGACGCGCAGTCATACGACCACGTTCAGTTGATTTTAACCCGTAAGTACCGAAGCTAACTGAACTACCTACTTGTGCAAGACCGCGGTTACGCAATTTAAATTGCTTACGGAATTTAGTACGTTTTGGTTGTAACATTACTTATCCCCTACTTGCTCTTGCGGTTGTTTCTTTTCTTAGGTTTTGCTGGTGCTTCTACTTGCTGAGCAGGCATACCACCAATAACTTCACCTTTGAAAATCCAAACTTTAACACCAATAGTACCGTATGTTGTTTCACCACGCGCAGTTGCGTAGTCAATATCAGCACGTAATGTATGTAAAGGTACACGACCTTCACGATACCATTCAGAACGTGCAATATCTGCACCGCCTAAACGACCGCTAACTTCAACTTTGATACCCTTAGCACCTAAGCGCATAGCATTTTGAACCGCACGCTTCATAGCGCGACGGAACATAACACGACGTTCTAATTGACTACCAATACTGTCAGCAACTAGTTGCGCATCCAATTCAGGCTTACGAACTTCTGCAATATTGATTTGAGCAGGAACGCCTGCAATTTTAGATACTTGTAAACGTAATTTTTCTACGTCTTCGCCTTTCTTACCGATAACTACACCTGGACGAGCCGTGTGAATTGTTACGCGGATAGATTTAGCAGGACGCTCAATTACGATTTTTGATAATGAAGCACGCTTAAGTTGTTCAGATAAATATGCACGAACCAAATGGTCACCGTGTAAATTATCAGCAAAATCTTTGCTACTTGCATACCAAGTAGACGCGAAAGGTTTAGTGATACCTAAGCGAATACCATTTGGATGGACTTTTTGACCCATTCTAATATCTCCTAGCTATCAGCTACAATCACAGTAATGTGACTTGTACGCTTAAGGATACGATCCGCGCGACCTTTCGCACGAGGCTTAATACGCTTCATTGTTGGACCATCGTCAACCATAATAGTTTTAACGAATAATTCATCAATATCTGCACCTTCGTTATGTTCGGCATTAGCGATTGCTGAGTTTAAAACTTTCTTCACTAATACTGCAGCACCTTTGTTGCTGTAGTCTAAGATCTCTAAAGCTTTCTCAACGTTTAAGCCACGGATTTGATCCACAACTAAACGCGCTTTTTGTGCTGAACCACGGGCAAATTTATGTTTAGCAATAGCTTCCATTTAACTTCCCCTTATCTTTTCGCTTTCTTATCAACGACATGGCCGCGATAAGTACGAGTTGGTGCAAATTCACCCAATTTGTGACCGATCATTTCTTCGGTAACAAATACAGGAACGTGTTGACGGCCATTATGGACAGCTATGGTCAATCCGATCATATTTGGAATGATCATTGAACGACGGGACCAAGTTTTAATTGGCTTTTTATTCCCGCTTTCCAGAGCTTTCTCTACCTTCGTCAACAAGTGTAGGTCAATAAATGGACCTTTCTTGAGAGAACGTGGCATGGTGATTCCTCTTTAATTAATAAGTACTATTATTTAGTACGACGACGTACGATAAACTTATCAGTACGCTTGTTCTTACGAGTCTTATAACCCTTAGTTGGTACACCCCAAGGAGATACCGGATGACGACCGCCTGAAGTTCTACCTTCACCACCACCGTGTGGGTGATCAACTGGGTTCATGGCAACACCACGAACAGTTGGGCGAACACCACGCCAACGTGAAGCACCAGCTTTACCCAAAGAGCGAAGCATGTGTTCTGCGTTACCGATTTCACCTAAAGTAGCACGACAATCTGCTTCGATTTTACGCATTTCGCCTGAACGAAGACGTAAAGTGACATAAGCACCGTCTTTAGCAACTAATTGAGCATAAGTACCCGCTGCACGAGCGATTTGAGCACCTTTGCCAGGTTTAAGTTCGATTGCGTGAATAACACTACCTAATGGTGTGTTACGCAATGGTAATGTGTTACCTGCTTTAATAGGAGCATCTACACCAGACTGGATTTGATCACCAGCAACCAAGCCTTTAGGAGCTAGGATGTAGCGACGCTCACCATCAGCGTAAAGTACAAGTGCAATGTTTGCACTACGGTTTGGATCATATTCAATACGCTCAACTAAGGCTTCAATGCCATCCTTATTGCGTTTGAAATCGATAGTTCTGTAACGCTGCTTATGACCACCACCAC
>JBNKXM010000277.1:0-3692 GCA_050300315.1 Thalassotalea sp.
ACCGGCCAGAACTCATCAAGCTCTTTGCTATTAAAGAAAGTCAACCGAGTCATCTATGGCTGTTAACTCACCCTGATTTGCGAAATGTTGAACGGATCAAATTGGTTATGCAGCATTTAACAATTGCTTTCTCGCAAGAGTGGGGAGTTATTTCGTCGTATCAATAAAAATTTGGTCTATTATCTAAGATTGGGAGTAGGATATTTCGGGTGAAGCATCATATGGAGCAATCTTCAAGGTTGGATATCGATTTACGTCAAATGGTGATTGCAATTGAAACTGCGGTTTCTCTTGTCGGTATGAACGATACTAATCATGGTAAACGAGTAGGGTATATTGCTAGTCAGATCGGCTATGAATTAGGTTTTAGTGAGTTAGATTTACAATTTGTTTTCGAATTAGGCTTACTGCACGATTGCGGCGTTTCAACCGAACAAATGCATGCTAGCTTAAAGAATCAGTTCGATTGGAACGATGCGTACATCCACTGCAATATTGGCTATCAATTGCTTAAGCCCTTTAAACCATTGGCGAAATTTGCCGTGCCAATTCTTTATCATCATACTCATTGGTCTGATTTAAAGGGCATGAATATCAGTTATCAAGATGCTCGGATGGCAAATTTAATCTTCTTATCTGATCGCATTGATATCTTAGCCGCCAGTCATTACGAAACAGATATCCTTCTTTATAAAGACAATGTTGTGCAGTCAATTTCGAGTTATGCGGACAGTTATTTTGATCCAGAGTTAGTCGACGCTTTTAAGAGAGTTGAACGTTCAGAAGCATTTTGGATTGCGTTAGAAGATCGGCATATCACCCGTTATACTTGGGATATGGGACGATTTTCTAATCATCAACCTATTAGTTATGCTGAGCTAAAACAGCTTTCTTTGATCATGTCTTATATTGTCGACCAAAAAAGTACTTTTACCGCGCAACACTCAGTCAGAGTGGCTGATGTCGCTAAGTTTATTGCATCATCGTATGGCTTGCATCAACAACAAGTCGAAAAAATAGAAATTGCAGGGCTGTTGCATGATTTAGGTAAGCTACATACACCAGATGGTATTCTTGAAAAATCAGGGCCGTTAACCGATACCGAACGGGCAATTATGAATCAGCATAGTTATGAAACATTTGAAATATTGCGTCATATTGATGGCTTAGGTGAAGTGGCTAAATGGGCGGCATTTCATCATGAAGGTGTTAATGGTGCTGGTTATCCTTTTCACCCGAATAAGCGAGATTTAAGTATTGAAGCGAGAATTATTGCAGTTGCCGATATCTTTCAAGCATTGGTACAAGACAGGCCTTATAGAGCAGGAATGGAAGTCAGCGAAGTGTTGAATGTTCTTGAACAATTATCAGAATCAGGAAAGCTCGATAAAAGCGTTGTTACCTTAGTTAATGAGCTTGCTGATAGTTGTTACCTGATTGCTAAAGGGCTTGATCCCCAAAATAATCAAGCTTATTTAAAGCTATTTCCGGATAGCGTGAATAACGTTAATTAATTGGAGAATAATAATGAATAAATTAGTACATATCATTTTAGCGCTTTTTTTACCGCCTGTTGCGGTATTTCTCAAAAGTGGTGTAGGGAAAGACTTATTGATTAACATAGTGTTATGTTTGTTTTTCTATGTGCCTGGTATTTTGCATGCGATATGGCTTATCACGAAAGATTAGTGATGATCAGGTGATAAACAGGGGGGCAATTCTCTTGCTCCCTATTTTAGTGAAAGTGCTATCAAGCAAATTATTTAATGTAGTGAAATGTAAGTGAGTCTTGTTACTTATTCGTGATAATATTTCGATACTAAATAGATAAAGCTGTGTATGCTGAGCGAAATATGGTGGGCTGTTCTGGCCTTTTTACTGTTTTTTACCAACGATCTCTAGCCTGAAGTATTTAGCCACTTCTAGTGGTGTGATGCGATTCCCATTAAGTAAGTGAATGACATAATTACTATTTTCATTATAAAGGGTAAGTAACTTGGTTGCCGTTAAACAAATTGACTCAGTTGGTGGTGATAACACTACCGATGACACACTTTTCACACTCATTGCGCAAGATATTGAGCAGCAAGGATATAGTATACGTCCAGGAGCATTACCTGAGGGCTTGGCTAATGCGTTGTTCATTCATCAACAGAACATGGCGGAAGAAAAATTTAAAAGCGCCGGCATCGGCAGAGGTGATGAATATTTACAGAATGAGTTTGTTAGAACCGATGAAATCTGTTGGATCACCGGAGACACTGAGGCAGGTAATCAGTGGTTAGCATGGACTGCTAATTTGCAAAGTTTTTTGAATCGTCGTTTATTTCTAGGCTTATTCTCGTTTGAAAGTCACTTTGCTCATTACGGCCCAGGTGACTATTACAAACGTCATTATGATGCATTTCGTGGCGAAGCGAACCGTATTCTTTCGGTTGTTGCCTATTTTAATCCTGGTTGGACTCAGTCTGATGGTGGTGAATTAGTTCTGTATCAAGATGATCATGATAAACAGGGAATTAAAGTAACCCCTTTGCTTGGTACATTAGTGGTTTTTCTCAGTGAAGAGTTTCCGCATGAAGTGCTTGCGGCCAATCGTGATCGCTATTCGATTGCTGGATGGTTTCGTGTTAATACTTCAGTTGCTGATAAAGTGGATCCGCCGTTATAGTCAAGTTGAGCCTGAGGCAGTTAATTCAATAGCAAGAGGAAGTGTTATTGCCAATCACATGGATTAACTGCGTAAAAGCGTTGTAGCTCGTCAAATAATTCAGGATGCTTTTTTCGTAGTTGTTTGGGGCGCTCAAAAAATGTTTCGGTGACCACAGCAAAAAATTCTGCGGGATTGGTAGCACCGTATTGGTCAATAACATCGTTAAAACCTTGTCGACTATGCCGCTGTAATTGTTCAAATTCCTTTGATAAGACTCTTGCCCATCTTTGGTAGCTTGATTGAGAGCCCAAGAGTGGCGCACCGTTTGCCGAGCCTGATTCTTGATCTAATTGGTGGGCAAATTCATGTAATACCACATTATGACCTGTGCTTGAGCCAGTTGCTCCGTTAATCACGTCTTGCCATGACAAGATGACTTTTCCTTGATTCCAAGATTCTCCCAAGAGGATGGAGTGATTGGCTGAAACAACGCCTGACTCGTTTTTCTGTACTCTTTGAGGAATAAAAGACGTTGGATAAATCAAAATATGATGTAACTGATAATAATCATTCGTGGTGCGATTAAGTAATAGTAAACAAGCTTCGCCTGCAATGGTTACGCGCATTTCATCTGTGATCTGCAAACCATTACAACCATAGAATACTTTATCGCGTAAAAACAACTTGATGTGCTGATGTAACTGCGTTTTTAGTGCTGTAGGCAGCTTGCGGTAAATAGCGATATTTGTGGTTAAAATTGCTTGCCAAGACGCTGGAAAAGGTTGTGTGTCTAAACGCCATTTTTGCCAACGTTTGAACGTAAAAAACAAAATCAGTAGCAATAAAATACCAGAAATAAGCTGAGTTGGCGTTAACATCAAACCTCAGAATAGCTATTAAATAGAGTGAACGTTTATCATTATTCAATATTAGTTCAGTAAAGTGTTAGCGTTTTTTATTCCCTTACAGTATTTGCATTTTGGTAAAGGATAATTATACTGTTTAAATATACAGTATTTGATATGTTAGTTATGCTTTG
>JBNKXM010000278.1:0-3686 GCA_050300315.1 Thalassotalea sp.
ACACCATGATCAAACCATGCACTGTGGTTAGCTGATTGAAAAAATCAGGCTCAACTAGCTGTAAGCCAGGCTGAAATAACTCTGCCCGAATTAACATCGCCAATGCGCCACCAACTAACAACATGATAAAGGCAAACCAAAGATACAAGGTACCTATGTCTTTATGGTTCGTGGTGTATAACCAACGCTTAATACCCGTCATTTTATGATCATGATGATCGTCGTGCTCATGCGAGTCGTGAATAGCTTCTGTAGTCATTATTCTGCCTCCCTACTTAGCACTTGCAGCATCAACGTCTGCGGGTTGAACAACATCACCAGTATTATTACCCCAAGCGTTTCGCTCATAAGTAATCACTGCTGCAATGTCAGTTTTTGACAATTGAGAACCGAATGCGACCATCGCAGGGTTCTTCTTACTACCGTTTAGCACAATGTCGATATGGGCATTCACATCACCCGTAGTGATAGGGCTACCAATCAACGAAGGAAATGCTGGTGGTAAACCTGCACCTGTTGGTTGATGACACGCTGCACAACTCGTGTTGTAGATCGCTTCACCTTTCGCTAATAATTCATCAAGCGTGTACTGCTTAGTTAAGTCTTCTGTTACTTGCTCAGCAACTGTGCTCGCTACATCATCAACTTTTTGCTCAATAACTTCAGTAACTGGCGCCGTAGCAGGAGCTGAATCGCCAATAACGGCTTGCACGTCAGCTGCTTGTACTGCATCACCGGTATTATTACCCCAAGCGTTACGCTCATAGGTTACAACAGCAGCAATCTCTTTCAGGCTAAGTTGTTTACCGTACGCTTGCATACCTGTACCAGCTCTACCATTTGCAACAACATTGATATGTTCTTGAATGCTACCCGATGTTGTAACAGGGCTGCCTTTCAGCGCAGGGAATGTTGGTGGTAAACCTAAGCCAGTTGCTTGGTGACATGCTGCACAGTAAGCTGTAAAAGTTGTTTCACCTAGTTGCATCAATTCATCCATAGATAATGAAGCGTTAAGTGATGCCGCTTCCGCCGCTTTAGCATCAGCGATCAATTGTTTCTGTTCGGCTAACCAAGCTGTGTAATCAGCTTCAGATTTAACTTCAACAACCACTGGCATAAAGCCATGATCTTTACCACAAAGCTCTGCACATTGTCCGCGATAAATCCCCGGCTCATTAACCTTAGCCCAGGCTTCATTGATGAAACCAGGCACAGCATCTTGCTTAACCGCAAATGCAGGCACCCACCATGAATGGATAACATCATCAGAAGTAATGAGAAAACGTACCTTTTTTATTCGCAGGAATAACTAAGTGCTTATCGACTTCTAATAAGTAATTCTCACCCTTAGTTTCGCCTTGACCATTTTGGTTTTCATACTGAGCTCTAGGGGTTGATAATACTGAATAGAATTCAATGTCTTGATCAAAGTATTTATAATGCCACTTCCACTGAGAACCTGTGACTTGGATGGTAACATCAGAATTATTATTGTCTTCCATTGCTATCAAGGTTTGTGTGGCAGGTGTTGCCATGGCAATAAGAATAAGAATTGGCACAACCGTCCAGAGAATTTCCACCTTAGTACTTTCGTGGAATGACGCCGCTTTAGCTCCTTTTGATTTACGATGAAAAATCATCGACCAAATCATAGCGCCAAAGACGACAATACCAATGGCAGTACAAATATACAGCACGAACATATGTAAACCATATACTTCGTTACTGATATCAGTAACCCCCTTAGTTAGATTTAACTGCGTTTCAGCCCAAGCCATACTTGGAAGTATCATTCCCAGCAATAGCCAACTTAGGTTACGTCTGTTCACTCGACATCTCCTTACCCTTCTAAGTTCAAAAACTCAGTAACATCGTAATGCTTAGCTCAAATGTCTTAGTTTTTGCTGTTTAGTATTATTGTTATTGTTTTGGCGATTAATTAATCGGAACGTAATTCGCCTTATCTTTATGTTTTGTACGTTTTCCATCCTAGAATTACTCAAATATTGATCTAGGTCAATTCATAATTCTTTACATATTTAAGAAAAAAAATCCAGCAATAACAATAGAGTATCAGCTCTAAACAATAAAACGCCGCATAATATATGGGCTGGCGCTAATGTTTAAAAATTACGCAATTGCTCTAATAAAGTGATAAATGTCACAAAAATTCAAGATTATTTTTTAAACAAAAGGAGGGAATTACAGACTTTTACTCGAAAAAATCGCTAAAAGTCTGCTGATCAGGGATAGAAATTACAGCCAATCTGCATTACGGATCACACCAACAGCAATTCCTTCAACATTGAAATGTTGCGACGTGAGATCAACCTTAATTGGCGAAAATGCTTCATTTTCTGCATGAAGATACACTATGTTACCTTCGCGTTTAAAACGCTTAACGGTAACATCGTCTTCTACTCTAGCCACAATGACTTGGCCATTATGCACATCAGTCGTTTGATGAACCGCCAATAAATCACCATCAAGAATACCAATGTCTTTCATGCTTTCACCGTTAACTCGCAACAAGTAGTCAGCCGAAGGATGAAATAAATTGCCATCGATCTGGTATCTGTCTTCAACATGCTCTTGCGCAAGTATTGGCTCGCCTGCGGCAACACGGCCAATTAATGGTAGGCCTTGTTCTTCAACCAATTCTTCAGCTAATCGAATACCACGGGAAGTGCCGGGTAACATTTCGATATAACCTTTTTTAGCCAGAGCTTTTAAATGCTCTTCTGCGGCATTAGCTGATTTGAAGCCAAAAAAATCGGCTATTTCAGCACGTGTTGGCGGCATACCGGTTTGCGATATTTTTTCTTTAATTAAATCAAAAATTTGCTCTTGTCTGGGCGTAAGTGGACGTAATTCTGACATTTGGCAGTTCCCTGTAAGTTTGCACAGTATCACTGTTATTGTATACAGGCTGTAAATAATCGCAAGCGATAAAATTTTGTAAATTTTACTTGTCAATCAATAGCGAAATACCATACAATCGCCGCGCCTTTAAAAACGGCGCTTCTGATAATATCAGTGGTGGCATTAGCTCAGTTGGTAGAGCCCCGGATTGTGATTCCGGTTGTCGTGGGTTCAAGTCCCATTAGCCACCCCACTCTCTTGGTTGTAAGTATCTCAAACTCACAATTAGCTCAGTAAACTTATACACTGCTTTATTTCTAATGCGTTTTAATACTACTGAACATCAATTTAATTTCTTACAGTACAAATCTCTTGTGTTTTGTTATTCAAAGAATATTTAATCAACTTGGTATTAAACAAAGATCAAAGCGATATTTATTGATTTTTCCTCAATAACTAATAGAGTTAAGTTAACAATGGATAAATACGCTCAATGATAAAATTGTTCACCATCAAATATTTATAACTATTAACTATGTTCCATTCATTGAATAACATTAAAAAACTGTTGCTCGTTCTAGCGCTAGCTTCACCTCTATCGTATGCCGACGATATAAACAATGTATTAACCCTAAGCCTCGAAGAATTAATGAAAGTTAAGGTGGTTACCGCCGCTTCAGGTTTTGAACAGAAAGCCAGTCGCGCTCCCGCTACAGTTACAGTTATTTCCTACCAAGAATGGCAAAGAACTGGTGCTAGATTTCTCTCAGCTGTGTTATCGAGCGTTCCTGGGGCTCATGCGGGTAAATCGCAAGCAGATT
>JBNKXM010000279.1:0-3678 GCA_050300315.1 Thalassotalea sp.
AAAGGCGATCAGTGCGATCAGTGAACTTAATGGCAAAACAATACGCTGGCGATACCAAGCGCGTTGATTGAAGGAATAAAGTAAGGCAAACGCGATTAACACGACACTCAGTTGTCCGAATTCCACCCCGACATTAAACGTTATCAGGCTAGTGATAAATTGCTCTTTTTGCAGTCCAAGCTCTAACAATACCGACGCAAAACCTAAACCATGTAATAAACCAAAGCCAAAAATCAATGGAAGTCGCCAACGGGTTAATCGTTGTTGGTATAAATTTTCTATCGCGACATAAGTAATTGATAATGCGATTAATGGTTCGACGATGTTACTCGGTAAATTGACGATATCAAAAATACCTAAGGCTAAGGTGATGGTATGGGCAAGGGTAAACGCGCTAATTTGCCATAATAGCGTTGATGTCTTTCTTGCGAGCAAGAACAATGCTAAGACAAATAGAATATGATCTAAGCCTTTAGGCACAATGTGAATATAGCCTTGATAGAGATATTCTTTAGCGGTTTGCCATTGTGAAATCTCAATCGGTGATGTTTGCGCACGGTTAATGTTTATTGGCTGGCTTTTGCTATTACTGGCAACCAGCATTTTGCTTGGTTTTGTCACTGTTAGTATGACGTCGCCAAGTTGTGGAGCAAAGCTTAGTGCAAGCTGTTCAACTTGCTCTGGAATTTTTCCTGCTGTGCTTAGCGCTAAGGTAAAGCGGTTTAATTGTGCCTTGTTACTCAGCATAGCTCTTACTTCTGAGACACTTAAGCCAACCAAAACTGGCAATGGAAATTGTTGATCGTTGATATAAAGAAAACTTTGGCTTTGTATCTCGTTTTTTATATTGGAAAGCAGGTCGCGCAATTCTTTCAATGATAAGCTGGATAACTTATCGATAAGCTCTGCGTCTTCACCATTAAAATCAAGTGCTAGTTTAGTTAAATGCAAGGCGTCAACGTCAATGATCAGTTGATAAGTTTGATTGGCTAAAATGTTCAATTTTGCCTTACTGTTGTCAATGGCGTGGGCAAATACGTTAAAACAACAACTTAAATAAATAACCACGGTTAGTAGCAGATGCCGAGCAAACCTACTCATTCTAATATCACCTTTAGAGAAAAAGCGATACGCTAACGTATTATAAGAGGAATGTGAAGCCTTGACGCTTTTTCACTTAAACTACAGGCGATAAAAATCTAGGGTGAAAAAATCGCTAGGCAATGGTTTGAACTCGTGGTGCAAGTTGTTACACTCCTAACAATGATAAGTATATAAAAAGCATAAATATATTTTATGTAAATAGGAAGCAGTAGTTATGACTGTGAAATCACATGCTAACGGTAGCGTGATAGAAAACTTCAAGAAAAAAATAGACAGTCTTTATAACGGTGCGAGCAAAAGTGCGCGTAATTTTCGTTGGGGCTTGTTAGCATTTGATGGCATCACTATTTTATATTTTATTGTTGCATCATTTTTTCACTATGTTGATGAACTGCATGTGGTGGAAGAAGCGATTGGCATCATTTATTTCATCGAATTTTGTGCGCGTACTTTTATCAGTAAAACTAGGTTACATGACATATTCCACCCCGTAGGTATTGCTGATCTTATTGTTATTGCGTCTTTATTAGCACCATCGTTAGCCGAAAACTTCAGCTTTTTACGGGTGTTACGTTCACTTAGGTTATTACGCTCTTACCACATGCTAAAAACGCTAAAGGCACAATCAAGTTTTGTGCGTTTGCATGGTGATGTGATTTTCAGCGTGATCAACTTGTTGGTGTTTATTTTTGTTATCACAGCGATTGTTTACGTTAATCAGGTTGCCATAAATCCATCGATTCAAAATTATATTGATGCGCTGTATTTCACTATTGCCACTTTAACCACTACAGGTTTTGGCGATATTACCTTAGTTGGAACGGATGGTCATATACTGGCGGTATTGATCATGATTTTTGGGATTTCATTATTCTTACGTTTGATCCAAACTATTTTCCGCCCAGGAAAGATTCGTTATGAATGCCCAACATGCGGTTTAAACCGTCACGATAGCGACGCAGTTCATTGCAAACATTGTGGCAAGGTCTTACATATTAAAACGGAAGGCGCTGATTAGTAGTAATGAGCTAGTATGATGGAATAGAAAATGAAAAAGCCGATGTTTACATCGGCTTTTTAGTATTTAGTTTTGCACTCTGGTGACTAAAAGCTAATTATTTACCAGCATTAGCAATGATTTCTCGTGCCATTTCGTCAGCAACAATACCGGTTGGTTTATCTTCTTGTGCTGCTTTTTCAAATACTGTCATTAACGTATCGTAGATTTTCTCTACTAAACGTGTTGCTTCTTCAGCGCAGTAAGGTTCAGGGTAAATTTCTAAAGAAACGTTAATGATACCACCAGCGTTAATAACATAATCTGGTACGTATAAAATCCCTTTATCTTTTAACATTTGGTCGTGTTTAGCTTGTGCAAGTTGGTTATTCGCACAACCAGCTACGATTGACGCTTTCAATTGATCTATAGTGTCATCGTTAATTGATGCACCTAAGGCACAAGGTGAGAAAACATCAACGTCTTGTGAATAGATATCATCAAGACCAACAACGGTAGCATTTAATTCTGCCGCAGCTTTATCAAGCGCAGCTTGATTAATATCAGTAACAATAAGTTGTGCACCTGCAGCATGCAGTTTTTCACACAAGCTGTAACCAACACTACCTAAACCTTGAACTGCTACTTTAATACCTGATAAGTCGTCTTTACCTAGTTTAAATTTAACCGCCGCTTTAATGCCTAAAAACGTACCTAGCGCTGTAAATGGCGCAGGGTTGCCACTTTTACCATCTAATCCAGCAACGAATTCAGTCACCTGATTAACAATCGCCATATCGCCTGTAGTGATATTAACGTCTTCAGCTGTGTAATAACGACCATTGATATTATTAACGGCGTTACCAAACGCTTTAAACAATGCTTCCGATTTAATGGTTTTAGGATCGCCAATGATCACTGCCTTACCACCGCCTAGCTTTAGACCAGCCATCGCATTTTTATAGGTCATGCCTCTAGATAATCGTAATACATCCTTCAGTGCTGCTTCGTCGCTAGCATAATCCCAAAAACGACATCCGCCTGCCGCTGGTCCTAAAACAGTGCTGTGAACTGCGATAATCGCTTTTAAGCCTGTTGATTTGTCACTACAAAATACTACTTGTTCGTGATCGTCGAAATCTACTGAATCGAAAAATGCCACTACCTGATACTCCGTGGGTTAAATTAATTATGTAGTTAATGTTGTACTATTTCTTGGAGCGCACAATACCACTAAGAATAGGGGATAGCTAGTCAACCAGTCAAAAAAACAATGATGATTTGATCTAGATTTTGTTGCAAAATTTATACACTGATTTATTGATGGTTAACCTATTGTTTTATAAGTACTTGCTCTTAACTAACTGTTTCGATAGTCTAGAGCATTCCTGTACGTAGTCGCTAGTTATAGCAGAAGGAAAATCATATTAATGAGTAATAACGCACAACAAATAAGCGAAGAAAATCAACAAGATTGGGTTCGCGAACAATTTCAAATCGCCACTAAATTTTTAGCGAGCAAAGGGTTACTATCTGAAAGTGTCTCTGACAGAGAAAGTCGCTACTTGGCACCGCTA
>JBNKXM010000280.1:0-3679 GCA_050300315.1 Thalassotalea sp.
CGCGCTTTAGACATACCGCCTAAACCACCAGTTAATTGACCAATAACGCTTTCTTTCCAACTACGAATTTTATCTAAATCAATTTCAGGTTTGCCAAAAGTAACACCGTGTGATGCCATTTCTGCCGCGTCATCAATCACTTTTGCAACGTGAAGCAATGCTTTAGAAGGAATACATCCTACGTTCAAACATACACCACCTAACGTTTCACGGCTTTCTACTAATACCACGTCTAGGCCTAAATCAGCCGCACGGAATGCTGCTGAATAACCGCCAGGACCTGCACCTAAAACTACCACTTGAGTTTTAATTTCGTTACTCATGCTAACCTCAAATTAATTTGGTTTGTACAATGGCATTTAAAATCAATATTTAGCCATTGGTCTGAATTTTTTATGGTGCGAAGTTTACTCAAAGTGAATAAAAATCGCCATCTTTTAATAAAAGAATGTCGGTAATAATAAAAACTTACTTAGTTGATTTCATTATTACCGATCAAAGACTTCTTAATAATTACAATATCAATTGACGAATATCGCTCATTACCGACGCCAAGTGCACAGTAAAGCGTGCCGCAATAGCGCCGTCAATTACACGATGGTCGTAAGACATAGATAATGGCAACATTAATCGAGGAACAAACTCTTTACCATTCCACTTAGGCTTCATTTCTGATTTTGACACCCCAAGTATTGCTACTTCTGGCGCATTAACAATTGGTGTAAACGCCGTACCACCAATGCCACCAAGGCTAGAAATCGTAAAACAGCCACCTTGCATGTCGTTTGCCGTTAATTTGCCATCGCGTGCTTTTTTACTGATCTCAAGTAATTCACGTGATAATTGGTGAATACCTTTTTGATCTACATCGCGCACCACAGGCACAACTAAACCGTTTGGCGTATCAACCGCAACACCAATATGGCAATATTTTTTGAGGATCAAGCTTTCGCCATCATCGCTTAAGCTTGAATTAAATACCGGGAATGCGCGTAAAGCATCCGCCGCCGCTTTCATGATGAAGACAAGTGGCGTGATTTTAAAACCAAGCTGTTGCTTTTCACAAACAACATTTTGCTCTTTACGAAATGCTTCAACATCTGTGATGTCGGCTTCATCAAATTGCGTAACGTGCGGTATGGTTACCCAGTTACGATGCAAGAACGGACCAGAGATTTTCTGAATACGCGATAATGGCTTCTCTTCAATTTCACCAAATTTAGCAAAGTCGATTGATTTAGCGGCAACCACTTGTAAGCCACCTTCGCCTGACGCAACTGAACTGCCGGCATTAGCTTTTGGACGAGACAATTCATATTTAACATACGACTGCACGTCTTCTTTTAAAATACGGCCTTTATTACCCGTGCCTTTGACTAAGGTTAAATCAACACCGAATTCTCGCGCTAAACGACGAATTGACGGCGAAGTGTAAATAGCGCCACTTGATTTAACACCCGATTGAGGATGATGTGGTACAGGTGCCGCTTTTTTCTCTGGCGCGGGTGCAGGAGCCGCTTGTGGCGTTTCAGCTACTGGGGCTGGCGCTACAGGTTGTTCGATTGCCGCAGGTGCGCCGCTATTAGTTTCCAAACGGATCACTAACGAGCCTTGCTTAACTTTATCGCCAGTTGACACTAATACTTCTTTGACAATACCAGCATGAGATGATGGTACATCCATGGTGGCTTTATCAGTTTCTAGCGTGATCAAACCATCTTCTTCAGCGATTTCATCACCGACAGCAACTAACACATCGATAACGTCTACTTCACCGTCTTCGCCAATATCAGGCACGATAACATCAACTACTTCACTACCGCCTGCTGCAACTGGCGCAGCGGGTGCTGGTTCAGCAACGGGAGCGGCAGCTACCGCAGTTTCAACAACTGGTGCTGGCTCAGGTTCAGCTGCAGGCGCTTCGCTTGTTGCACCTGCCGCTTTCATTTCACCGATCAAATCACCTTCTTTAATTTTGTCGCCAACACTAACGTTTAATGACACTAACTCACCAGCGATTGGCGCAGGAATATCCATTGACGCTTTGTCAGTTTCGACGGTAACAATACCTTCATCAGCTTCTAAAGTGTCACCAACAGCAACACATATTTCAATCACTTCAACTTCATCGCCACCAACATCAGGAACTAGAATTTGTTGAATATCAGACATAATATTTCTCCTATTCCTAATTAAGCGTACAGTGGGTTAAGTTTATTGGTGTCAATGTCAAAGCGCTTAATTGCTTCAGTGACCACACTTGCTTTTACTTCGCCGCGGTTTGCTAACTCATATAATGAAGCCACTACGATATACGCAGCATTTACTTCAAAATGGCGGCGTAAGTTTGCGCGGCTGTCACTGCGACCAAAGCCATCGGTACCTAAACAGCGATACTCGGTATCAATGAACGCACGTACTTGATCTGAATACGCTTTCACATAGTCAGTTGCGGCAATTGCAGGACCATTTTCTTTCTTGATCACTTGGCCGATATAAGGCACTTGTTTTTCAGCTTCAGGATTTAGCATGTTTTGACGTGTAACTTCCTGACCTTCACGCGCAAGTTCATTAAATGAGGTTACCGAATAAACGTCACTCGACACGTTATAATCTTTAGCCAAAATCTGCGCCGCTTCTCTTACTTGTAAAAGAATCGTACCTGAGCCCATCAACTGCACATTCGCTAGCGCTTTTTTCACGGTTACCGTTTCAAGCTTATAAATACCTTTGATGATTTCATCAGCGATATCTTTATCTTCTGGCATTGCAGGATGTTGATAGTTTTCATTCATTAAGGTCATGTAGTAGAAAATATTTTCGTTGTTTTCGTACATGCGGCGTAAACCATCACGAACGATCACAGCTACTTCATAACCGTAAGTTGGATCGTAAGTAACACAGTTAGGAATAAGACCCGCTTGAACATGTGAATGTCCATCTTGGTGCTGTAAACCTTCACCATTTAATGTGGTACGACCGGCTGTTGCGCCTAATAAGAAGCCACGTGCCTGACTATCACCCGCTGCCCACGCTAAATCACCAACGCGTTGGAAACCAAACATTGAATAGTAGATATAAAACGGAATAGTAGTTGCGTTACAAGTTGAGTAAGACGTACCCGAAGCAACCCAAGATGCCATAGCACCTAGTTCATTAATACCTTCCTGTAGTACCTGACCTTTTTTATCTTCACGATAATAAGCAACTTGATCGGCATCCTGAGGAATGTATTTTTGTCCTTCATTCGCGTAAATACCCACTTGGCGGAATAAACCTTCCATACCAAAAGTACGTGCTTCATCAGGAATAATAGGCACGATACGCTTACCTATTTTTTTATCTTTTAATAAGCTATTTAACACACGAACAAAAGTCATGGTAGAAGACACTTCACGATCACCAGAGCCTTTTAAAATGGCATCAAATGATTTTAATGGTGGTACTTCTAAGCTTTCTTGTGCTTGCTCACGACGAGCCGGTAATGATCCGCCTAAAGCTTCACGACGAGCTTTCATGTATTGGTATTCAGCGCTGTCTTCAGGGAATTGATAGAAAGGCAAATCTTCAATTTTATCGTCAGGAATTGGCATATTAAAACGATCGCGGAAGTACTTGATCGATTCAACATCCATTTTCTTAACGTTATGAGCAATATTAAGCCCTTCGCCTGCTGCAC
>JBNKXM010000281.1:0-3669 GCA_050300315.1 Thalassotalea sp.
ATGACACCGCGCTGACTGCCACTTGGTTTGATAATCATCACACGAATATTGTCGCCCAATATAGCGATGGTAATTTATCGTATCTTGCTAATATTGGTAGTAATAGGGCTCGAGGATTAGAGTTAGAGTGGCACTGGCAACCTTCATCGCAATGGCAAATCAAATCGGCCCTAACGCATCTGTTTAACCACACAACTAGTATATTACCCGAAGCTGGGTTAACCCCCTCGGAAGAAATTGGCCCAAGATCATATCTAAATTACGATGTTCAATATCTCTCAGAATATTGGTCGGTTAATTTTTCAGGTACGTGGCGTGATAAAGTGAATGCGCTGGCAGATAACTCGTCGTTGCTGCTAGTCAATGCAAACCTTCGTTATTTTTGGTCGGATAAGATGACATGGCAATTAACGTTTAAAAACATCACAGATAAACGCTACTTTACCTCAACGTACTCTCCGCTTGGTACTGAATCTGATGGTGAAGTAGTTCAGCAATTGCCAGCAAGAGGTTTACAGGCGGTTTTAGCGCTTAAATATCAGTGGTAACCAAAGTATTAACCAAATACTAACCAAGTAGTAATCAAGAGTACCAACGTATCTATATATCACTTATAACGCTACTCTCAGCGCAGGGCAGCGT
Organism: Thalassotalea sp.; assembly: GCA_050300315.1. Taxonomy (GTDB): domain Bacteria; phylum Pseudomonadota; class Gammaproteobacteria; order Enterobacterales; family Alteromonadaceae; genus JBNKXM01. Next base: position 643 of record JBNKXM010000281.1, read on the forward strand.
TGTTCACTAAGTTAATCGATTAGATTTTGTCAATAACCAGGTTATTTCGACCGTTTTGTTTTGCTTGGTAAAGTCGCTTGTCGGCTTGCAGTAAAATTTCATCTGGCGAGGTTGATTGTTCGGCGTCAACAACTACCGTGCCAATACTTATCGTGACAAACGGCGAAATACTTGAAAATTCGTGTTTGATCTCTTTTTCAGCCAATGCTTGCATCATTTTGTGTATTACTAAGCTTGCGCCTTCAACATCGGTGTCAGGCAAAATCACAACAAACTCTTCGCCGCCATAACGTGCCGTAAAATCTCTTGGGCGATTTAATACTTCTCGAATTGACGTCGCCACTTTTTTTAAGGCAACATCACCTGCACCATGACCATAGTTGTCGTTGTATTGTTTAAAATAGTCGACATCAATTAATGCAACCGCTAATTGCTTTTTGTCTCGCTTATTAGCGGCCACTTCGTCAGCAATTACAATATCAAGTTTTCTGCGGTTTGATATTCCCGTTAACGCGTCAATATGAGCAAATTCATCCAGCATTTTGCGTTGTCTGATAAGCTCTAAATGCATTAATACACGGGCTATTACTATGTTTGCTTTAAAAGGTTTGTAGATGTAGTCGCAGCCACCAAGATCAAAGCCGCGCTCTTCGTCATCACTATTAGCAAGGCCTGTAACAAAAATAACTGAAATACCCATGGTTGTCGGGGTGTTTTTGAGCTCTTCTATTACTTCAAACCCTGATTTATCCGGCATAACCACATCAAGTAATATCAGATCAGGCGTATGTTTTTTAGCGAGATCAATAGCTTGCTCACCATTTTTAGCAAAAATGATCATCGCTTCTTCATGCAGTAATTCTTTGAGTATTTTTCTGTTGGCTCTTTCATCGTCAACAATCAATACCTTCTGTTCTAAACGTTTTATTTCCATGATGAGCTATTTATTTATGTTATTTTCTATCTAAATGAGGTATTTCGGCTAAACAACAGTTATTTTGTTTAGCTGTATCACCAAAAAATTATACCAGTTTGTTATACAGTGACTTAGTGTGGATCAGCGCCTCAGCATACTCTATATCTTCGACGTAATCAGCAATTTGTTGCGCTAATGTACTATGTTCTGTGCCTTTGGTTAAGGTTAATAATTGCGGAAGTAAATCTTCAACTTCGGCATTTTCTTGTTCAATAAACATTTGCATCGTATTTAATAACGCTGGAAGTTGCGATGAACTCTTATCAAGCGCTTGTGGCTCAGTTGCCTGTGCGTCATTGATTATTTGTCTTGCTGCGTGCTTTTGTTCTCCATCGGTTGACGAGTTTGCTAGTGACGCCAGCGCCATCACAACGTTGTTCAACTCAATACAGGTTTCAGCAATAAGTAGTGTTGCCGCGCCGGGCTTCTCTTTTAGCTGAGCTTCTAATTGTGCTGCACGCTTAGCTAATTTTGCCGCGCCGATATAATTGGCATTTGACTTTAATGAATGAGCAATGCGATAGGCTTCTTCATATTGTTGATTAGCGTAAATTTCTCGTAAACCATCGACTTTTTCTTGATAGTTTTTATTAAAGTCTTGTACTAATTGCTGATAAATATGTGTGCGCCCACCCATGGCTTTGATTGCCGAGTCAACATCTAAGCACTTGATTTGGCGTAGCGCTGTTAATAGCTCAGCGTCATTATTTTTCGGCTTATCACCATTGATTTTTGAGCCTTGCGCTGTTGCCATGTTTGGCGCTTTGTTCTCGCTCACTGCTGTGTTTACTTGCTCTGTTGTGTTTACTTGCGCAGTAGCAACTTGCTGAGCGTTTACTTGTTGCGAATTTTTACTTGTTTTCGATTGATTAACCCACTTAGTTACTAAGCTAAATAACGCATTGGGATCAATTGGCTTAGTGAAGTAATCGTTCATGCCGACATCTAAACATTTTTGTAACTCTTCTTGCATGGCATGTGCGGTCATCGCAATGATAGGTAAATCGTCAAATTTAGCTTGCTTACGAATTTCTGTTGTTGCCGTTAAGCCATCCATTTCCGGCATTTGTAAGTCCATAAAGACCAAGTCGTAGCTGTTGTGCGCTAATTTTTCTAACGCAACTTTGCCATTTTCGGCTACGTCTATATTGGCGTGGGTTTCAGCAAGGAAACCTAAAACCACTTGCTGGTTTAACGCATTGTCTTCTACCAGTAAAATATTGGCGTGCGATAAATCTAACACGCCTTTACTAGCGCTTGCTTGGTATGCTTTTTCGCCGTCAAGGTGTAGCGCATTGGTCATAGCATCAAGCAATAATGAGGCATCAACAGGCTTTTCTAAAAAGCCATCAATCCCTGCCGATTGTGACAATGAAATCGCGTCAGACTTATCAAAAGCAGTCACCATAAGTACTGCCGGTAGTTCATTTTGCTGTTCGTGTTGTGTGATGGCATGAGCGAGTTCTATGCCATCCATGTGCGGCATTCGCCAATCGGTGATCACCAGATCGAAAGGATGCTCTGCCACAATAGCGTTGTCGATTAATTGTAATGCGGTTGCTGCATTATCTGTCGTTGTGATATTACAACCAAATTGCGTTAACAGATCGGCTAATACAGTTAAACACATAGGGTTATCATCAACCACTAAGACATTAATGCCTTCTATCATTAAGGTATTTTTTTCAATAAGCTCACTTTGTTCAACAGCTTCGTAATTTACCTCAAAACTAAAGGTACTGCCGTTACCTAGTTCACTGGTTACCCAAATGTCACCGCCCATTAATCCGGTTAACTGTTTACAGATGGAAAGCCCTAAGCCTGTACCGCCAAATTTTCGGGTAATTGAGCTATCTGCTTGGCTAAATGATTTAAATAGCTTATTCATTGACTCAGCTTCTAAACCTATACCTGTATCGGTAACGCTAAACTGAATTTTGTTCTCTTGTTGCTCGCTAAGTTTGATTTCGATCAGAATGTGGCCTTGCTCTGTGAACTTCACTGCATTGGTCACTAAGTTAACTAATATTTGCTGTAATCTAACCGGATCT
>JBNKXM010000282.1:0-3668 GCA_050300315.1 Thalassotalea sp.
GATTAATTAGTGCTGAGGCAAGTCGGCGAACATTTTGACGATATTCCCGATAAGTAAAACGACGATCACCATGAATAATTGCCACTTTGTCTGGATAAACATCAGCGGTGCGGTTTAAAAAATTAATAGGCGATAATGGCTGACTATTTGCTGCTACCTTATCTAACCCCTGATTATAGATGTTATGCATAACCTTTCCTCATCAACTTTGATCGCTGGTTACATAGACCATGCGTTATCATTTTAGTGAATAAAAGTTATTTTACGCCTTTTATATTGATTAAATATTATCCTTTGGTCTAATAGTGTCGACAATTAATAATAGATTATTTAAATAATGACGAGTTAGTTATGTTTATGACAGTAATTGTCTACAAATAACCAGCTTATAACTAAGGCTTTAATCATCAACATCTGACTCTGGTTATTTTATCAACAATTTAACCTGACATATTTCCGTATTACACTAAACAAAGGTATAATGCGCGCCTTATTTTCTTGGTGGTAATTAAACCACTGCCTAATAGCTAGCAATTTACAGGATAAGATATCATGAAAGTCGGTATTATCATGGGGTCAAAATCAGATTGGCCAACAATGAAACATGCAACAGATATGCTTGATTTATTAAATGTTCCATATGAAACAAAAGTAGTATCTGCTCATAGAACACCGCATTTGTTAGCTGAATATGCGGAATCTGCTAAAGATCGTGGTATCAAAGTAATCATAGCCGGTGCTGGTGGTGCAGCCCACCTTCCAGGCATGACCGCTGCGTACACCCCATTACCAGTATTAGGTGTTCCTGTGCAATCTAAGGCTCTTAGTGGTCAGGATTCATTGTTATCCATTGTACAAATGCCAAAAGGTATCGCAGTAGGTACATTAGCCATAGGTGCGGCAGGAGCCGCTAACGCTGGGCTGTTAGCTGCACAAATTCTAGCAACACATGATGACGCGATAATGGCTAACATCGAACAGTTTAGAAAAGAACAAACTGATAACATTTTAAACAACCCAAATCCTGCAGAATAGGCGCACACAGTTAATGAAAAAAGTTCTAGTATTAGGTGCAGGTCAATTAGCTCGCATGATGGATTTAGCAGGCGCCCCACTAGGCATGGATATTAAAGCATTTGATGTACGCACGAATAATGTTGTTCATCCAATTGACCCCGAGCATATTTATGGTGATCTAACAGCAGGCATTGCGAATTGTGATGTGATCACTGCAGAATTTGAACACGTTGCTCATGACACACTAACGACCTGTGAAGCATCAGGCAAGTTACTACCAAGTAGTGAAGCAATAAAAATTGGTGGTGACCGTCGTTTAGAAAAAGCGCTGCTCGATTCATGCAATGTCGCTAATGCAAAACATGTTGTGATTGAAAACAAAGCCGACTTTGATAACGCCCTGACGTTATTGCAATTGCCAATAATTTTTAAGAGTGCGTTAGAAGGTTATGACGGTAAAGGTCAATGGCGTTTAAAATCTGCCGAACAAGCAGAGGCTATTTGGCAAGAAATGTCTGAATTTATCACCAATGCGACATCATCAGTTCCGCAAGGCATAGTTGCAGAACAGATGGTGCCTTTTGATCGAGAAGTATCGATCGTTGGTGCGCGTAATACTCACGGTGAAATTGCTGTCTATCCGTTAACCGAAAATCATCATACTAGCGGTATATTAAGTGTTTCTGTAGCGGCGCCAGTGAACGAAAAATTGCAAGCGCAAGCGTTTGAAGTATTTAGTAAGTTAGCTGAAAAATTAAATTACGTCGGCGTACTAGCGATAGAATTTTTCCAAGTTGGTGAACAATTATTAGTAAATGAAATAGCGCCACGTGTCCATAATTCTGGGCACTGGACGCAGCAAGGTGCCGATACCTGTCAATTTGAAAATCATTTACGCGCAATCTGTGGTTTACCACTAGGCAATACCGCATTAATTCGTCCTACGGCTATGGTAAATATTATCGGTGAAGATAATATTCCTGATGAAATCTTCGCCATCCCAAGTGTCGCGTTACATTGGTACGACAAAGATAAACGTGCGGGACGTAAAATGGGACATATTAATGTTTGTGGTCAAAACGAAACAGAATTGGCAGAACGTTTAGTTATGCTTGCCTCATTACTAAACAAAACAACCTTTCCTGATTTAAGCGAATTTGCCCACAACTATTTGGCAAAAGTATCAGACTAGAGTTATTAATGTTTCAAAAAGCGAGTTAAACTCGCTTTTTTTATGTCTGAAAGTGGCCACACTTTTTCTGAGCACACTGCAGTTTTTCACCGGCCGCCATCTGCCTTTTTAATAACAAATCATAACCACACTTTTCACAGCGACCAGCAACTGGTTGATGATTGACGACAAATTTACATTTCGGATACTGATCACAGGAATAAAATGTTTTGCCATAGCGATTAGTGCGCTCCATTAATTGCCCTTGCCGCTTTTTCGACAAACATTCAGGACACGGTACGCCAGCATTTTCGTGGTGATGAGTATCTTCAATATGATGGCAAGCGGGAAAATTAGTGCAACCGATAAACATGCCATATCGACCTTGCTTAACTGCTAACTCATGGCCACATTCAGGACATTCGCTACCAGCAAGTACTTTATCTTCAACTTTTTCATGCTCGACAACAGGCCGAGTATATTTACAGGCAGGATACGATGCACAGCCGAAAAAAGCGCCCGACTTTCCATTTTTGATCACTAATTCGCTACCGCAATCAGGGCATACTTCATAAGCTTTTTCTAAAGCATGTTCATGGTGATTAAATAATGGTTCGTCTGAATTAGACATAAGCAAATACACTTTAAAGACAGTGTGCTTATTATGCCATAAGTGGCATTTTCGAGAATAGCTTAATTTTTAACTCAATCAGAGCCGTTAGTGCAACGGCCCTTCTTGCTCGTCAAAAATCAAGTCTTCCATTTGTGAATAAGCGCTTTCTTTACCCGGCACATTAAACAATACCATCAGCACCACCCACTTCAGATCATCAATGGAGAAATATTTAGTATCTAATTCCATCACACGATCAATAACCATTTCACGGGTAGTAAAATCTAAGACATTGATTTGTTCTAGAAATAATAGAAACCCTTGACATTCAATATCAAGTAATTGCTTTTCTTCATCGGTATAAATGCGAAATGAACGACTAGCTTCGCGGGTAAAATAAGGATAGCTATCCGTATCTTGTAAAGCCGCTAGTTTTTCTAGCCAAGTAAGCGCTTTGTAGATTTCATCTTGGTGAAAGCCAGCACGGGTTAATTCATCAGTGAGTACGTCATGGTCAACCATTACCTCAGCTTCACTATGAATATAGTTTTCAAAAAGGTACATCAAGATATCAAACATAACTAGCCCCTATTTAATTTTAAGGTAGCCACCTGGCACCGCAGACACCAGACCTCTAAGCTCAAGCATTGTTAATCGGGTTAGCACTACATCTGTGGGTAGTTTACACCGAGAAACCACCATGTCTACGGGGGTGATTTCATATCCCACACTAGCTAACAATGAATCGTTAAACAAGTCCTGATCACAACTTTTTTTTGATTCTGCCTCTTTCTCTTTGTTTATCTTCTGGTTTCTATTTAAGTGTAGACCATTTTCGCTGTTAACATCCACTTCCTCCACTATATC
>JBNKXM010000283.1:0-3647 GCA_050300315.1 Thalassotalea sp.
TTCTTGCGGAGTCGTTGAAAACGTTATAGCTTAACCGACAATAAAAATATAACGAATATCCGACAACAGGTTAGCTAAATGACAATAACTAAAAGACATTTTCTTAAAGCCAGTGGCGCAGCGTTAGCCTCTTTATCATTATCAACTTCAGCTCATGGTCGTTCAGCAACATCGGACAGCACGGCTAAGCCACTATCAAGCGCTGAGTTAAAAAATATAACCAGCAAAGTTACGCCAATTAGCGCACAAGAACGCAGCGCTCGCATCGCCAAAGCGCAGCAGCTTATGGAGCAATTAAATATTGATGCCATGGTGATAGAACCGGGCGCTACGATGGATTATTTTTCCGGTATTCAGTGGTGGCGCAGTGAACGCTTGACCGCGTTAGTAATGCCTCGTCAGGGTGCGGTTGCTGTGGTTTGCCCATTTTTTGAAGAGCCAAGCATTCGAGAAACCCTGATGGTTGGCGACGATGTTAGGGTTTGGCAAGAACATGAAAGTCCGTTCGAGCGCATTAAACAAGTGCTTACCGACCGTGGTATCACCAAAGGCAACATCGCGTTTGAACATTCGGTGCGCTATTTTGTGCTGCAAGGTGTGATGGCTCTATTGCCAGAAATGAAAGACGTTGCCGCCACCGAGATCACCCGTGGTTGTCGCATGTATAAAAGCAGCCATGAAATACAACTCATGCATAAAGCCAATGAAGTAACCCTAACCGCATATCAATATGTGTGGTCACAATTAGCCCTAGGTATGACACAACAAGATGTTAAAGGCCTGATGCACTCAGCGCAATCTCAGCTAGGTGGCAGTGGCATCTGGACAATGGCGCTTTTTAATCAGGCAAGTGCCTATCCTCACGGTACTAAACAACAACAAACCTTAACCCAAGGTTCAGTAGTGTTAATGGACTGTGGTTGTCAGGTGCATGGCTATCAATCAGATATAAGCCGTACGTTTGTTTTTGGTGAACCAACAGACGAGCAGGAAAAGGTCTGGCAAACGGTACGCAAAGGGCAACAAATAGCGTTTGAAACCGCTCAATTAGGTACTGCCGCAGGCAAGATCGACGATGCTGTGCGTGCATATTATCAAATGCAAGGGTTAGGGCCGGATTATCAATTACCAGGCTTATCACATCGTACTGGTCATGGCATCGGCATGAAAGGTCATGAAGGCGTTAACTTTGTTCATGGCGAGCAAACGAAACTGGCAAAAGGCATGTGTTTTTCAAATGAACCAGGAATTTATATGCCCGGCAAGTTCGGTGTCCGTCTTGAAGATTGTATTTACATGACAGATAAAGGGCCAGAGTGGTTTACTGTGCCGCCCGATTCGCTCAGCTCTCCTATTGGCAAACTTGCTAAGCTCAACGCTTAATTACTTATCAATTAGCTGTTTACCAATTAAGTCATTAAAATGATAAGCACACAACGAAAAAAGCCTGACATTTGTCAGGCTTTTCTTTGATAACTTGGGCGATTAAATCGCAACACCAAGCTTAGCTAATTCTTTTTCTACCACTTTCTTTGGTAATGGAATGTAGCCATCTTTCTCAACAATTTTTTGTCCAGATTGTGACAATATCATTTTCAAGAATTCAACTTCCATTGGTGCTAATGGCTTGTTCGGGTGCTTATTCACATAAACGTATAGGAAACGAGATAATGGGTATTTCTTAGAAATCGCATTTTCCATGCTCGCTTCAACAAAATCATCACCTTTTTTCGCTAATGGTAATGCACGCACACCAGAAGTTTTATAACCAATACCCGAATAACCGATACCGTTTAATGATGCAGATACTGATTGAACAACTGACGCTGAACCTGGTTGCTCGTTCACGCTGTTTTTAAAGTCACCTTTACATAAGGCTTTTTTCTTGAAGTAACCATAAGTACCAGAAACTGAGTTACGACCGTATAACTGAATGTCTTTACCTGCCCACTCTCCTGTCAAACCAACATCACCCCAACGTGTTACTTCTTTTTCAGCACCACATTTGCGGTTGTTTGAAAAAATCGCATCAACTTGGTCAATACGTAAACCTTTCAACGGGTTATCTTTATGAACAAATACCGCTAAAGCATCAATCGCTACACGAATCGCTGTAGGCTTGTAACCGTAACGTTTTTCAAATGCTTCAATCTCACGTGACTTCATTTTACGGCTCATAGGACCGATGTTAGAAGTAGCTTCCGTTAAAGCTGGTGGCGCAGTAGATGAGCCAGCTGCTTGAATTTGCACGTTAACATTCGGGTAAGTACGTTTAAATTCTTCAGCCCAAAACGTCATCATATTAGCTAATGTGTCTGAACCAACAGAAGACAAGTTACCAGATATACCACTTACTTTTTTGTATTCTGGCAAACCTTTATCGATAGCTAACGATGAAAAGCTTACCAAGCTTGCTAAACCAATCACGCTTAACGCACGTTTGATAGTCATAATATTCTCCAATGAGAGTGTTTACTGAATTAATTTGTGAACACTATATAAACTTTATATGACAATTATATTTACGCTATGTGACACTTATATGACAAAAGTAAAATAACTGTCATATTAAAATCACAGTAATTCAAGCAACAAAAAACTGATAAAAACTAGTTATATCAATACGATAATAAACTACTGGTAACAAATAAACGGCAAATATAGCTAAGGGGTAACAGAGAAAACCGTGCGTTTAGCCTAATGTTTTCTCTGTTGTAAAAAGATAAGACCTAAAACGATAAAGTTACTTACCTCTGATTTGGATCTTTTCAACGTTAGCAAATTTCGATGTATCTGGTTCATCTGTAAGCGCAAATTCAATAGCTACGTATTTATTACGAAGTTTTTTTGCTGGTTTAGTGTAAACCCACTTTTGAACACCTAATATTGCGCTTGCATCAAAAAGCCCATCTTGATCAGAGGCAACTACCTCAATATCAGATACATTACCGTCTTTTTCAATACTGTAAATGATTAAAACCGTGCCCTCTATACCTTTATTTACTGCAAACTTTGGATATATTGGTGTCGCTCTTTTAATTGGTGTTACCTTTATATCGGCGGAGTCTCCACCGTCGTCGGCAACAGTTTGAAAGGCTGTTGAACTAAATATTAATAACATTGCTACAGATACTAAACGCAAAATATTAGTGTATTCATTTCGAATATTACGTAAAAAATTTTTCATGTTTTCTTTTCCTCGGTAAGTAATTGCTATTTTTTCTATAAAAACTGATCTGTTAGAACATTTGTATCGATTCTTTAGATGCCACCCTTATATATTACAAATGTAATAATACAATAATTACATTTGTAATTGTTATATGTCAAACATTTTCACAACTGCAGAGATCATCGAAGGCTATTCAATCAGATTCCACATATTGAAAGCGTCAAGGAAAGGACTTTTCCGAATGTTTACTAGGCTGTTAAAACCTAGTATTTTTCATTAGCTAGTAATGACTTATATATTTTGCTATGGTCGTTGAAAAGTAAAAAGAGCGGGATATAGTATGGATATCACTCCCATCTTAGAGCAGTTAAGAGCTCTATCAAATGATCACATAAAAGAAGGGATTCAATCTCACTCTTTAGGTATTAGCGCTAAAAAATTCGAAACAGCTTTTCAATGCATTGCTTCTAGTCAT
>JBNKXM010000284.1:0-3641 GCA_050300315.1 Thalassotalea sp.
ATGCGAAGAACAACACTCGTTGAAAAAATGCGTAAATATAACATGCAAAAGGCTGATTAAATCTGCCGTTGTTTACTGAATTTTTCTGTTTTAGTTGTATGTTGATAATTTGTTAAATTTTGTCTTGGCCAAATTATTGACAACAACTTTATATCACCTAACTCTATGTAAAATATAAATAAAGGTACATGGCATAAAAACTGCTTTACTAGGTTGTTATTAGTAATCGAGTGCAGTGTTATGGTCGTGGCCTATTCAAATCAATTAACTGAAAATTCAATGAATCGAAACAGTGAACAAAACGTGTTTCGACAAACGACTTTTGAGTTTGCTGACCAACCGTATATTGGCGTCCATTCCAACTTAGAGAAAGAATCATATCGTGGTGAGTTGGCGTTGTTACGTCAAAAAGCCAATCAATTGGAAAAGCTGATCGATGTCATGCCTACGGGGATGATCATGCTTGACGGTAATGGTGTGGTGATCAAAATCAACAAGATCGCCAGTCAGTTACTTGATGAGCCGATTTTAGGACAGCCCTGGTATGATGTTATTCGCCGCTCGTTTAAACCGCGCGCAGATGACTGGCATGAAGTGTCATTAAATGATGGTCGTCGAGTTAAGCTGGAGATCAGTGCATTACTCGACCAGCCCGGTCAATTGATCATGATCACCGATCTAACAGAAACACGTTTATTGCAAGATAAATTGAGTCGTCTACAGCGTCTATCGTCTTTAGGTCAAATGGTGTCAAAACTTGCCCATCAGATCCGCACGCCACTATCAGCTGCAATGTTATATGGTGCTAATTTAAAGAATAAGAAACTTCAACCAGAAGAACGTGACAACTTTCAGGAGAAATTAATGTCGCGTTTAACGGATTTAGAGCAGCAAGTGAATGATATGTTGTTGTTTGCCAAAAGTGGTAAACAACAAGTCGTTGCTCCGTTATCGGTTAACGAGATTGTTCGCGAATCAACTAAAGGTCTTGAGGCGCTAATTGAAAAAGCCCAAGCACAGGTTAATGTCTATTCGTGTCCTGATGATTGTCATGTGCTAGGTAATTTAACCGCGCTAACGGGCGCCATTCAAAATCTTATTCATAACAGCCTTGAAGTGATCAAATCTGGCGCAGTAATTGATATTTCTGCTTATTGTCGAGATAACTATGCCTACGTCAGCGTGAAAGACAATGGTCAGGGGATCAGTAATGAGCTGGCAGCAAAAATTTTTGAACCATTTTATACCTCTCGGGTACAAGGCACAGGTTTAGGTCTTGCCGTTGTTAAGTCGGTTGCACAAGCACATCAAGGTGATGTTTATTTGTTGAGTAAAGCGCATGAAGGCGCGCATTTTTGTATCAAATTGCCGCTGCTTATGAGCGAAAAACTGCCAACTGAAGTTAAACCATTAAAGGAGCATACTGATGAGTCAAAGTAAAATCTTAGTGGTTGAAGATGATGCTGGCTTACGTGAAGCCTTAATCGATACGTTGAAGTTAGCTGGTTATCAATGCGTTGAAGCTGAATCTGGTGAATCGGCTTTATTGCTATTAAAAAATCAATTAGTTGATTTAGTGGTTAGCGATGTTCAGATGGGCGGTATGTCGGGTTTGTCGCTGTTGAAAAGCATTAAATCAAGCTATCCTAATTTACCGGTACTGATTATGACAGCGTACGGTACGATTGATGATGCTGTGCAAGCGATAAAAGATGGTGCCTGTAATTATATGGCAAAACCTTTTGCGCCAGAAGTGTTGTTAAATATGGTTAATCAATATGTACCATTGCAAACTAACGACGTTTTTGAGCCTGTGGTTGCGGATGTTCGCAGTATTGAACTACTTAATTTAGCAAAAAAAGTAGCGTCGACCGACGCTTCTGTGATGGTGTTAGGGCCAAGTGGTTCTGGTAAAGAAGTATTAGCGCAGTATGTTCATTATCATTCTGCCCGTGCCGATCAACCATTTGTTGCTATCAACTGTGCAGCTATCCCCGAAAATATGCTAGAAGCAACCTTATTCGGTTATGAAAAAGGTGCATTTACCGGTGCTATTCAAGCTTGTCCTGGTAAGTTTGAGCAAGCACAAGGCGGCACTATTTTACTCGATGAAATTACCGAAATGGATTTAGGCTTACAGGCGAAAATTTTGCGGGTATTACAAGAACGTGAGGTTGAACGCTTAGCTGGCAGAAAAACCATTAAATTAGATGTTCGCGTTATCGCAACGAGTAACCGCTCGTTAAAAGAAGCGGTTGCAGAAGGGGTATTTAGAGAAGATTTATACTATCGCTTAAATGTTTTTCCATTAACTTGGTTACCATTAGCACAGCGCCCTGATGATATAGTGCCATTAGCAAAACACTTAGTGGAACGTTTATGTCAAAAAAGTGGCGATGCTATCCCAGAATTTACCGCTGCGGCGCGCAATAAACTAAACACTTATGAGTGGCCAGGCAATGTCAGAGAGTTAGATAATGTCATTCAACGGGCGCTTATTTTACATAGTGACCATATTATTGATGCAAGTGATCTATTAATTGAAAATTTTGATGCGCCAACCTTAATCGATACACCAGAGTTTGATAAGTGTGAAGATAGATTAGGTAATGAATTAAAAATGCAGGAGCATCAGATTATTTTAGATACGTTACAGGCGTGTCATGGTAGCCGAAAAGCGGTAGCCGAGCGATTAGGTATTAGTCCTCGTACCCTTAGGTATAAAATTGCTCGGATGCGCGACTGCGGAATTCAAATACCAGCATAAAATCATCAATATATTAAAAGCCAACATGTGATTTTGTTGGCTTTTTTGTCTCAAAATATACACGCCTTCATCATTTCTTTTTGTTGGTATTCAATAGATTACAGTAAAATCCTAGAGAATCTTCTTTTTGGCATTGCGCTTGCTTTATTGGGTTATAAGGTTAAGTCATCAATTAATTGACACAAGCGAGAACGTCATGGATATCAAAACAAATTCACTTTATGCCCAAATGCAAAGTATGCAGTTTGAAGCCATGGGCAGCCGTATGCCGAAATTAGAAGGTAACGTTACTGAAGTTAATCAATCAAGCAGTGATTTTGGCAACATGTTAAAACAAGCTGTTAACTCAGTGAATGAGTTACAAAATGACGCGAAAGAAAAGCGTAATGCCTTTGAAATGGGGGATCGTAGCGTCACATTAGCAGACACTATGATAACGGCAGCTAAAGCGGGTGTCGCATTTGATGCCACGGTTCAAGTGCGCAATAAGTTTGTTGAAGCATACAAAGAAATTATGAGTATGCCGGTTTAAGCATTCCCTGATTCAATCGACGTAGTAACGCAGTAAAGTAAGCGGAGAAGTTAAGTGGCAGACACCAATAGCACAGCACTAGCGGCAACAGACAGCGGCTCTGATCTTGTAGTCAGTGATAATGCTGACAACAACTTGGATGAACAAAAATCAGGGTTTGCATCAACCTTAGGTAATGTTGATGTTTTACGCCAGCTCACCTTGATCATGGCACTTGCAATATGCTTAGCGATTGCTGTGTTCGTTATTTTATGGGCTAATCAACCGGATTATCGTTACTTAACTAAGCTGCCAACCGAGCAGTTGATTAAAACCATGGATTTTCTTGATGCTAATAATGTC
>JBNKXM010000285.1:0-3640 GCA_050300315.1 Thalassotalea sp.
GCCAAAATAAATCAAAGAACCAGTCAGGATATGCAACGTTCAAAATTCGTATATCTGCACCAAATGCTCCCCCCCAAATGACAACCAAAGATAAAAAACCGCTAAGTAATCTACTAAGCCAGCGATAACCCAGTTGATCAAGGGTTGAAATATTATCTTTAAGCCAAACACGATAACGTTTAAGCCAACGAAAACATAACGCAAGATAAACACAAGTCTGCAAAACAACAACTAGTTGCAAACTACTTACCGTTATCAGCAACCAGGGATATTGCTCTAATTGCGGCCAATCAGTCAATCCATGAAACACTGCAACCGAATAACTTATTGTTGACAGACCTGCAATTATAAAATGTCCGCTATGTTTAAATGTCAAACGATACTCAGGATTAATCAACGTTTTCACATAGAGATAAAGCAATGGACCATAATAACCAACCAAGGTTAAACTAACTACGCGCAGCCAGTCCATATTGGCCATATATCCATGCGTTTCAAAAATTTCTCGCATGATATGCAGCGAGAACAGCGTTATAAAAATAGCGAGAATCCGATTAGCGAGAGAGCGGTGCTTTTGAGAAAACGCTAGTACTGACCCCAGAGTTAGCCCTTGAAAACCACCAAACAAGGTTAAAATTTCGATTAAATTCAGTTCCATAATTACAGGTTTATTGGGCGAATTGTCTGTTATAAATAGAACAAATTTTTGCAAAAGGGTAAAGCTTTTACTTCATACTTGCTCAAATATTAACAGACTACTCTTACATTTAAGATAGTTAAAACGATAAAAATGCAATATTACGACTGAGGTTCCATACTATAATAACAGTGATTAAGTTCTTCGATCTCTTATTAAGAAACAATGCTACAAGTCGTAAATTTTACTAAGCACCTAAAACGCAAAAAGTCGCTAATCTTTCGATTAGCGACTTTTCTTAATATGGCGGTGAGATAGAAATTTGAACTCTGGTTAAGGTGATGTGCTACAAACCCTACGAATTTATTATTGCCTAAAACGACAAACCCCCAACATTTCTGCTGGGGGTTTGTACTAAATATGGCGGTGAGATAGGGATTTGAACCCTAGAAGGGCTACAAACCCTTGCCGGTTTTCAAGACCGGTGCTTTCGACCACTCAGCCATCTCACCTACGTCATTAAGGACTTGCCTTAAGACGAGGCGAATATTAAAGTGAACAAAAACGCTTGTAAAGTATTAATTTAGTAATTTAGTTTGTTTGCTAAAAATTTAATCACTTTGCTTGTCATTCAACCGTTTAGAGTAACAAATGTCAGAAAATAGTATAGCTCGATGTCCTTGGTTAGATACGTCGAAACCTGATTATGTTGATTATCATGATAACGAATGGGGAGTACCTGTTTATGATGATGACAAACTATTTGAGTACCTAACTTTAGAGTCAGCGCAAGCCGGATTAAGTTGGTACACCATTCTAAAAAGGCGAGATGGATACAGAAAAGCGTTTGCAAATTTCAATGTTCATCTTGTTGCCCTTTTCAATCAACAAGATATCGAAACGTTAATGTTAAATGAAGGTATCATCAGAAATCGTAAAAAGATTGAAGCAGCGATTAATAATGCACAACGTTTTATCGAGATCCAGCGCGAGTTTGGCAGTTTCAGTAGTTATATGTGGCAGTTCGTCAACAATAAAACCAAAGTTAATCACTTGTACACCATTGAAGATTACCAGGCAACAAGCCCTGAGTCTGACGCATTCAGCAAAGATTTAAAGAAAAGAGGCTTTAAATTTGTAGGTTCTACAATTTGTTATGCGCATATGCAAGCATGCGGCATGATCAATGACCACAGTATAGATTGTTACAAACGATCACAAATAATTGAGCAATTTAATCAAGATTAAACGTAGTAATTTTAAAAAACCGTGTCATAATATGTCATAAGATTTTAAGGCGATGTTACGTTTTACACTTGAACTTCTTGTATTCAGCCTTATCTTACAAATATAACTAAAGTTCTTAGAGGAATGTTTATGCAATCAAATATGAGTTTTCAAACAGCGAGTCGTAGCTCAGCAATTGAAATCAATAAAGTGTTAAAAAACACTTACCTATTGTTATCAATGACCTTAGCATTTAGTGCTGTAACCGCCGGTATCTCGATGGCCATGGGGTTATCTCACCTTGCGGCATTAGTAATGACACTGGTAGCTTTTGGATTATTATTTGTTGTAAACAAACAAGCAGATAAAGCAAACGGTATTTTCTGGATATTTGCTTTCACTGGCTTAATGGGCGCTTCACTAGGACCAATGCTTAATTATTATGCTGCATTACCTAATGGTGCTTCACTTATTATGCAAGCGCTTGGTGGCACAGCATTAATTTTCTTTGCGTTATCAGGCTATGCCTTAACCAGCAAAAAAGATTTCTCATTTATGGGGGGCTTTTTAATGGTTGGCTTAATCGTGGTGATTATTGCTGGTATTGCTAACATTTTCTTTGCCGTACCTGCTGTATCATTAGCATTAAGCGCTGCAATTATCATGATAATGTCAGGCTTGATTTTATTTGATACCAGCCGCATTATTCACGGCGGTGAGCGCAATTATATTCGAGCGACCGTATCTTTATACTTAAATGTTTATAACATCTTCACTAGCTTATTACATTTATTAGGTGCATTTGGCTCAGATGATTAATCTCTAATAAAATTTAACGTATAATATAAAGCCTCGTTAATTCGAGGCTTTTTTATATCTAGGTTTATAAAGAATAAGGTAAATTACGTGAATAAATTGGCGGTTATTGTCACCACAGCACCGACTAATCATCTAACAGAAACGGCTATTCAGCTGATCTACAATGCAGTTGAACAAGGCATTGACGTTATTGGTGTATTTTTCTATCAAGCAGGTGTACTCAATGCCAGTAAGCAATTAATTATTCCAAGTGATGAATTTCCCTTACACCAGCGGTGGTGCTCACTTAATAAAAATGCAAACGTACCATTATATTTATGTAGTACCGCCGCAGAAAAACATGGACTTATTCATGATAATGCAAACATTAACCTAGAATTGATCAGTGATGCGTTCACCATTGCTGGCTTAGGTGAGCTAGTAACATTGCATAGCAAAGCAGACAGATTGGTACAATTATAATGAAGTCTTTAAAAACTATCGCGATACTCAACACCTCTGCCCCGTTTAGTAGAGCAAATGCCAAAGATGCATTAGATATCGCATTAATCATGGGCTCTTATGAGCAAGAAACACATTTATTTTTTATCGGCGACGGTGTTTGGCAATTAGTTGATCAACAAGTCCCGGAACAGATCAATGTCAAAAATTTCCTCAGAACATTTTCGGCGTTTGAATTTTACGACCTAGAGCATGTCTACGTTTGTAAAAACAGTCTGATAGAACGAGGGTTAACGAGCGATTTTCATATTGATAACGTGCAAGTGTTAACATCAGAAGAATTTACTCAACAATTACGTCAACATCACAGTATTTTACGCTTTTAGGTTACCTATCATGAAAAACGCTACGCTACATTTACTTAGAAACTCACCGTTTGAGCATCAAACACCGCTTATTTCACTATCAATGATAACTGCTGACGATGCGATTGTGCTACTTGATGATGGTTGCTAC
>JBNKXM010000286.1:0-3623 GCA_050300315.1 Thalassotalea sp.
GATTAAAGCTCTTAATTGATAACAAAACTTCGCTGAAACGTTCTGAAACAATTTAAAGTAATAGAACCCTTACTGTGTTTTTATCTGCTTTATTTTACATGGTTTATTGAGTGGCGTAGTGGTTACCGTGTTTATCGAACGTGTGACAAACTTACCAAAGGATTAAGTGCTTAATTTACTGAGCCGTTCGTTAACTTTGCTACTGTACTAAAGTGTATTTTTCGTATATAACAGCGTTAATTATTGAATTAACAATAAAAAATGTCAGTTAGGCGACAGATGATAGTTTATGTATTTTTGATCAATAGCTTAGTGGTAATGCTCGCTGTGCTTATCCATTACGAATTCTTGTATCGGATCACCTTGTATATTCCTAGGATGAAAATTAAACATCGTTATCGCATCGTCGTCGGGGTATTTGGCGCATTAATCGCACATGCCTTTGAAATTTGGTTATTTGCTATTGCCTACTACTTGATGCATCACTCTGAAGATTGGGGCAAACTTATTGGAAATTTTAATGGCAGTTTAATGGACTGTGGTTATTTTTCCTTTACGGTTTTTAGTACCGTCGGCTTTGGTGATATTGAGCCGATTGGTAACTTACGCTATTTAACAGGGATAGAGTCGTTAACAGGTTTAGTGCTTATTACTTGGTCTGCATCATTTTTATATTTTGAAATGCAACGCCATTGGGATGACAGTTAGTAATGTTATTGTTAGCCAGTATTGGTAAGGAGATAGGCACTTGAATGAGAAGAGTGTAATAGTAGATCCATTTATTTGTCCACTCTGTGAGCGTGATAATGCATGTGTTAATTTAACAAGTGCTGATGTTGATAAAAGCTGTTGGTGTAATGACCCCTCGCTAACGTTTCCCAAAGAGTTACTAGCACAAGTCGCTGAGCAATTAAAAGGTAAGGCGTGTATTTGTAAAGCTTGTGCGCTTGCGTATCAAACGCAACAAGTGAATAAAGTAAAAGGTAGTTAAACCAACCGCCTTTTATTAAGGCAATTGGATGTTGTGATCAAAAAGGAGAAGATTGTTGTTTGAAATTATCAGCCATACCCCTACTTGGGTATTTGTCGTGCTTTTTACGTTATTAATTATTGGGTATCAGCAAAGTAAATCACGAGTGGTAAAACTTAAGATGGTGTTTGTATTGCCAGTGCTGATGACGGTATTTTCCTATTTAGGGGTTTCCTCAGTATTCGGTATTGCGTTTTATTCGCTGGGTATTTGGTTAATTGGTTTACTGAGTGCCTTTGTTATTGGTATTAAACTCGCTTATCCAAGAAATGTTGAATATCTGGCGGCACAAGGTCAGCTGAGTGTACCGGGAAGCTGGTTGCCTTTAGTATTGATGATGGCGATTTTTTTGACGAAATATTTTGTTGGTTTTGCGGTAGCGAGGGAGTTACCTGTGGTTGATGATCTTATGTTTACCGTCATCATTAGTCTGTTATACGGTATTTTTAGTGGCGTATTTATCGCGCGTGGCGTCGTGATGTTTAGTGCGAGTCAAGTGATTAAACCTTCATTAAGTTATTAAACTAAGATTTTAGACATATCAGGTATCTTAGACATTTCAGATATCTAAGATAAACGTTCGGTAGCAATTATCCAATCTGACCATTTAAACATTGAAAGTTACCTCTGTTACGGTAACTTTTTCTGTTATATCACATTAAGGAAAATATGATGCAAGAGATAAAATATCCAATAGCAGGTTCTTGTCAATGTGGCCAAGTTCGTTACCAATTATTAGCCGCGCCTTCGATGGTTGTCGCGTGTCATTGCAAACAATGTCAAAAACTTTCCACCAGTGCGTTTAGCATCACAGCAATGGTTGATGCTGGAAATGTGAGTTTTCAAGGTGAAATGAGTGAATGGCGCCGAGCTGCAGACAGTGGCAATATCAGTGGCGCAAAGTTTTGTCCTAATTGCGGTAATCGCATTTACCACTTTAATCCAGATGAACCCGATAAGTTAAAATTAAAGCCAAGCAACTTGTCAGATACTCGTTTGATCCAACCAAGTGCTCATGTTTGGGTCAGTGAAAAACAGGAGTGGTTTGAAATTCCGCCTAATGTCAAAGTGTTTGACAAACAACCATAACTCAATAGCTAAATTTGTTGTAAAAACACCATAAGGGAAAGTAGATCTAATGCTTGCATAAATAATTTTGTGCTTGTTGTGGGTAACGTCATTTGGCACTATGAGTGAGCTAAGGGCTTTAATTAAAATAATAAAAAGAGGATTTTTATGGGATCGGTCGCTATTTTTCAACCCTTGTTTGTAGTTGCGCTTTTGTCAGTTGTTGTCACTATCCGGATGTATTTTACTCGGGTATCGACCATGAAAAAGCTCAAAATTCACCCGCAAAAAGCGCAAGACACAAAAGATCTGAAAGCTTTGTTGCCAAAAGAAGTGAATAGAGTGTCAAATAACTATAATCACTTGTTTGAGCAACCAACATTATTTTACGCTATCACTATAGCGATTGCGGTATTAGGACATGTCGATATATTTTATGTCAGCTGTGCATGGATTTATGCCATCTTGCGTATTCTGCATTCATTGGTACAAGTTACGGTAGATATAGTGATGATCCGTTTTGTCTTGTTTGTGTGCTCATGGCTTGTTTTAGCCGCTATGATCATCAAAGAGGCCTTAGTCGTTTTTGGTGTTTAATCGTAAATTGGAGAAAGTTAATGTCGGATAAAAATAACGATGAAAATAACGATAAAAATAAGAAAGTTAATTATCTCGCCGTTGGTATCGCTATCGGCGTAGGTGTTGGTGTCGCTGTAGGCAATGCCATGGGAAATACCGGCGCTGGCATAGCGATTGGTATTGCTCTAGGTATAGCATTTGGCAGTAAGCTGCAGAAAAAATCTTGATCAGCGACTTAATGCAATAATTAGCAAGACCATCAAAATAGCAGAAACACCTTGCCAAAACTTTACCGGATCTTTTTGTAAAATTGGCTGCTTTTTATATTCGGCTAACGCGTTAACGTTGGGTTTAGTTAAATCATTATTAAACTCTGAAAACGCTTGATAACGCCGTTTTGGATCAGCTTGAGTGCATTGTTGTAACGTCAAATCTAACCAAAATGGCAACTCAGGTCGAAATTGTTTGATACTGCGGTATTGCCAGTCGCCATAGTCTTTTTGTGTCACTTGTGCCCTTTGCATTGGCTTGTAGGGCAGTTCACCACAGAGCATTTGATAACATATCACGCCGAGCGAAAATAAATCGCTCATGTTATCGGCGTTCATAAATAATAAGGTTTCAGGGGCGATATAATTTAACGAGCCTTGCGGGACAGTTTCTGTGATGCTATTGGCATCTTCATCTAATGACGCCACTTTGGCGGTGCCATAATCGATGAGTTTTACTTGTCCAAATTTATCGATCATGATGTTGTCTGGTTTTAAATCTCGATGAACGATATCCAGTCGTTGAAATGCTCTTAGCGCCGAAATCACCTGATTAATAATATCGCGTACTTGCGCTATGCTCGGTTTTGGATTGTCGTGCATCCACTCCGCAAGCGTTTGTCCTTCGATATACTCACACACATGATATAAAAATCGACTGTTGCTGCTATCGGCTT
>JBNKXM010000287.1:0-3589 GCA_050300315.1 Thalassotalea sp.
GGGAAGAGATAGCCTTTTCGTCACGCGCTACACTTCCGTCGCGCGAATATTACATGAAGCATCGATTCGATTGTTATTTCAGGTTTATTACTATGTGGTTACAGAAAGAGATACGACTGCAATCCCGTCCGCGCGGCTTTCATCTGGTCACCGATGAAATTCTGCAACAACTGCCGGAGCTAAGAAAGTTTGAAGTCGGCATACTGAATGTGTTTATTAAACACTCCTCGGCCTCGTTGACCATCAATGAAAATGCTGATCCCACCGTTCGAGTGGACTTTGAAAGCTACTTTAACCACGCGGTGCCAGAAAATGAGCCTTACTATCGTCATGTCTATGAAGGTAGCGATGATATGCCAGCCCATATCAAATCAAGCATCATTGGCGCGAGCCAATCTATCCCAATTTCAAATGGCCGCTTAAACATAGGTATTTGGCAAGGAATTTACCTGTGTGAACACCGGAACCACGGTGGAGAGCGCACTATTGTTGTCACCGTACAAGGTGAATAGCACGCTATTGCTTAGGATGATAAGACACTTGATTACGCCCGTTTTCCTTTGAGCGATACATGGCAGCATCTGCACATTCTATCCATGCTTCATAGTTTTGAATGCTAACATCGATTTCAGCTACACCGAGACTGATAGTGTATTTAATATCTAAATCATTGTATTTGACGACAGCCTCTTCCACTTCTTTTCGAAGTCGTTCGGCGAAATTTTTCGCATTGTCGGCAGAAGTATCGGCGAGTAAAATAGCAAATTCTTCACCACCATAGCGTCCAGAGATGTCAGTTTCTCTGACATGATGTCGAATAACACCTGAAAGATGGCGGATCACTTCATCACCAACCAAGTGGCCGTAACTATCATTCACTTTTTTAAAGTGATCTATATCTATCATCACCAAAGAACTTGCATGTTGGCTGCGTACCCAACGCTTATATTCAGCTTGCAAGCAGCTTTCCCAATGGGTGCGATTGCTTAACTTGGTTAAGCCATCGGTTTGGCTTAACACAGACAATTCACTATTAGCACGCTCTAACTCTTTCTTGTGTATTGCCATGTCAGTGACATCATAAACAATCAAACACAAGTGTGTGACTTCCCCCGTAGAGGACATCAAAGGGATAAACGTGGTATTTTGGTACATGTAATCCGCAGTACCTGTGATTGGCCGATAATTTAAAAACTTAAACAGATGCGTTGTTCCCAAATGGTAAACGCCTTATTTTTTAGCATGAAAACCGATTCGGATTTACGAATAAACCATTCTTGCGGGATCTCAGTAAATAAATCGAAAACTCGTTTACCTTTGACTTCTCTTGGCAGCAAGCCGCTGTGGTTTTCCATAAAACCATTCCAAATCTGAATAGTATATTGGCGATCAAGCACCACTAAGCCAACGTCAATGGTATGCAGCATTTCCATCAACCAATGCAATTCATTAATTTGTTCTGTTTCTAATGACATAATTAATCCAGCAAATAGGCTATTTTATTGTTTAATGTTTTCATTGATGCTTCAGTAAATAGTAATAACAAGTCACATTTTATTGGATAATTTTCAATACTATAACTGATCTCAATCGCTAAAGTTCTTTTCCACTTAGTTGAATTTGTCGCAATCAACTCAGAGATTTTTCGATGTTGACCCAGTACCACAGGATGCCCTTGACTAAAGGTCATATCCAATTGCTCTGAAACCCCTTTTAAACATGCACCAATCAAAACGTTGGCCATATCCATCAACAATTCAAGCTCAGTACTCTCATCAACCTGATACTGATAATTCATTAACGACGCAAAGTCTTTAAAACTCGAATCATTTAAAATTAATAATGCTTCGCCTGAAATACCAGCACCAATAAAGCCCTGACAAACACCTGATGTACTCTCATGTTCTTCTACCGCAGACAAAGCCATGCTTAATTCACTGACTTCAATCAAATTCACATTAGGTATAGGCAATACGACAAAAACATTGAGTAATCGCGCGAGTAAATCCCCTGCTTGTCCCATAGCAACGTTGGCAATTTCTTGATAGCAATCTCTAAGATCGGCTGGCAAAAATGCTGGCATAGTGGATTCACTATGATCAACCTCATCGGCTGGCTGTATCGGCGTTGTTAATGGCATTAACGAGACTTTTTCTTCGATTGCCGTATTGATTGCTGGCGCGACAATATCGGGTTCATCCAAAGAAAAAATTCCGTAAGCACTTAATATTTCGGTTAATTTATCTTTATTGACGGGTTTTTTTATAAAGTCTAACGCCCCCATACTAGTGACACGTTGATGCGCTTCAGGCTGAATATCACCTGAAATAACCACCACCATAGTGGGTAAATCTTGCTTAACAATTGCATCGAGCACCTGATAGCCATCCATTTCTGGCATATTTAGATCTAATAAAAGCACATCGCCTTTCCCTGCTTTGATTAACTCAAGTGCCTGAACGCCATTCTCTGCAAAACTAATATCAACGTCCCAACCATCGGGCAATGATCTTGCGACTTGTTTCCGCGCCATATTTGAATCATCACAAATTAATAAGGCTGTTGACATATTTACACTCTTTTATTTGATACGAATAATGCATAGCAATGATTTGCTTGGAATATAATAAGGCTTTACTACCTTTAACAATAGATAATATTTAAAAAAAACACTATTTTATGGCTATTTTTTTTTGTCAGCGGTAAGCTTTAAATACACAGCTTAACTGAGTAAATTTTTCCTTATGATTACTAATAAAATTCGTTATTTAACCACACTCACTCTATTACTTTCTTGGCAAACGTTCGCTAACGTATCAATAAGTAACGAGTTGTCAGAGCACAATGATTTAGTAAAAGCGGGTGATAAATTTGTCACCCTACTTGGTCCACAAGTTTCAGTAGGCGAAACTGCCCCAGATTTTAAAGTCGTCAATGACAGCTTTGCGCCGGTTACACTGAGTGAGTTTACCGGAAAAACCATCCTTATTTCTGTGGTGCCGAGTTTAGATACTGGCGTTTGCTCTTTACAAACTAAACGGTTTAACGAAGAAGTCGCCAATCTTCCAGAAGATATTGTTATGCTGACGATCAGCAATGATTTACCTTTTGCCCAAAAACGTTTTTGTAAAGCGGAAAATATCGACAAATTAAAGGTGTTATCTGACTCGGTTTGGCGAGATTTTGGTAGTAAATATGGCTTGTTGATTAAAGATATGGGGTTATTAACTCGCGCAATATTTATTATCAATAACCAAGGGGCAATCGCCTATAAAGAGTTAGTCGCCAATATTTCTCATCACCCTGATTATGACACGGCGTTAACTAAGTTACGTCAACTGACAACGACTGAGCAACAAACCACGCCAGAAAATAATACAAACTCTGACGCTGGCAATTAGCAATATTTTTTAAATTTTAAAACAATAAAATTCAAATACTTAAAATAAAAAGGTGATTTTTTTTCAAAAAAAATCACCTTTTTTCTTGAAAAGCATTCTTTCATCCATATCTATTAATTGTAGTCGCCATTAGGGTCTACATTAACCGCCTGTTCTTTAAGAAAGGCATATTAAGTGT
The DNA here is from genome assembly GCA_050300315.1 of Thalassotalea sp. Lineage (GTDB taxonomy): Bacteria > Pseudomonadota > Gammaproteobacteria > Enterobacterales > Alteromonadaceae > JBNKXM01. The sequence continues at coordinate 3,580 of JBNKXM010000287.1, forward strand.
TTTATCTTTG
>JBNKXM010000288.1:0-3578 GCA_050300315.1 Thalassotalea sp.
AATCGCGAGAATACTGGTGAATAATTTTTCTAGCGCTTGATTACGCACCGTTCTAATGCCGTTATTGGTTTCTTCTACGATAACTGCGCCGTGTACCTTGTTACCAAAATAAATCGGGTAGGCGGCGGTTAGGATCACCGCTTTGTTGTCTGAGCTCAGTCGCCATTGAGATTTAGGCTGACCAGCTAGTGCCGATTCTATATGGCTACCTGTGAGATTTTGGGCATCATAAAGTTGGTCGATAAAATCCTTTGGTGGTTGATTCAGCAGCCGATCAAACAAGGGCTTTAACCAACTAATGAGCTTGCTATGCCAATCATTTTGTGACGCTTGCTGATTGAGGTTTTTTTGCCATAAACCATTTGCTCTTCTGATATCGCCAGCTTTAGCTAACACGCGATGATGTTGATCCACCACCCAAATACTGGAATTTGTGTAACTCATGCCTTTAACGATACGTTCGATTTCTGGTGAGGGAACCAATATGGTGCCTAAGGTATCAGCAGCGCTTGGATCTGCGCTGGCAACACTGGCAAGCACATCACCAAAAGGTTTATCAACATCATGAACGGCAAATGCCAAATTATCGCTAATTTTTGTCAGAGGAATGCGAAATTCAACATTAAAGCCTTGCGGGGTATTTAGCCATTTTCCTTGAATAAACGGTGCCGCAATAGGTAAAGTGCTGTTTGTTGCATTGATTTGAAAAGCATCAATCCACCCTTGGTGTTTATTGCTGAGCAAAAAGCGCTGAAATTGACCACTTGGGGTAATAAATGCGAGCTCGATATGATCATTTTTGGCAATTGATAATGCATTGTTATCTCGCATGATCACCTTGTTATCAACAACACTGATAAAAAAGTACAAGTATTTATCATATTTTCCAACGCTTGCGGTGTAGTTGACGCTTAAATCTTCAAGAGAAAGTGGTGTTGTTGGCAATAGATTATCAAAACCGTAGTAATGGGCTTTACTGGCGAAATTAGGCCAGTCGATGTAATGACCATCTAAATTTATTGGTTGTGATAATTGATAACCATAAAGGTCTTTGCCTTTTTCGACGCTTGGTAAAAAACTCGCTTGATTATTAAACAAGTTTGGGCGTTCATGTAGTGCAGTTGCCAGCGCCCGTGCTGTACCTAAAATGGTTTGTTCTTGCCCAAAACGCAGGTATTTTTCCATCTCCCAGACGTATTGATAACCGAACCAGGGAATGGTGATCAAAAATGTTGATAACAGCAATAATTTGCTGCGCAGGCCAAAGCGTAATTTCATTAAGGTGTCAGATCTGGTGCATGTTGATCTATGTTCCATCGATAGCCCATGCCATAAACTGTTTCGATACAATCAAAGCTACTATCGATTAACATAAATTTTTTGCGAATACGTTTAATATGCGAAGTGATGGTACTGTCATCGACATAAATATTGGCGTCTTGCATGAGTTGCTGTCTATTTTTCACATGTCCTGGCGTTTTAGCTAAGGTATAAATCATCCAAAATTCAGTAATGGTGATGTCAACGGCACTTGTTTGCCAGCAAATCTGCATTTTTTGACTATCGATCACTAACGAACCTATGGTTAATAGCTGATCTTGGTTTGTTGGTTGTTTAAGCGCATCTTCGCGGCGAAACAGCGCAGCAATTCGAGCAGTTAAATGAGGTAGACTAATGTCCTTCGTTAAGTAATCATCGGCACCAATGCGTAAACCTGAGACGGTATCGACATCGTTATCACGCGCCGTTAAGAAAATAATAGGTAATGTAGTTGAAAGGCCACGTAACCATTGGCACAGCGCAAAGCCACCATCATATTCTTGTGCTAATCCAATATCTAAAATAACCAGGTGGGGCAGCTTAATTTGAAAAGCCTGTGTCGCAGTTTCCCTATTAGCATAGGTTTGCACAACATAACCTTGGGCACGTAACACGTCGGCATAGTTTTCTCTGATAGCGGCTTCGTCTTCTACTATCGCAATACGTTTCAAAATACTAATACTCATTGAAATTCACTGTATTTTTCGCACTATAACTAAATTAATTAGCAAAATCGCGTTTTTAGCGAAATTGCCATATTGTTGCCACATTTGCTCAGCACATTGCCCTTTTTGTGCCGTTAGCCTGCCTCTTTTAGTTGTTTTAATAAACACATCAACAAACGAACGGCAACTAGTTTTGCCAAGATGACATTCCAACTAAAACAAGGGTAGGCTCATGACTAAATTTACATTAACTAATCAACTTAAAAAATCAGCGGTAACTTGTGCGGTGCTAGCGTCGTTATTTAATGTGCCAGCGATGGCAAATGAACAGCTTGATACCGCTAGTTTAAAGCAACAACAAAAAACTAATGAAAATATCGGTTTTGGTACAGGCATGGTAGTTGGGGCAATTGTTGCTGGTCCAATTGGCGCAATTGTTTCAAGCGTGGTTGGCGTGTTAACGGCTAATCATATTAATGTCGCTAATGAAAAAGAGATGTTAAAGACTCAATTGGATCAACAAGAAACAAGTTACCAAACGGCGCTGCAAAAGTATCAACAAAAATTGCAACATGCTGAACAAAGTTATCAAGCAGACTTGCTAGCCTTGCGCAAAGAGCAGCAGCTTGCCAGTCAGTTACAGGCTGAAAATTTATTGATGAGCTTGCAGTTTTCTACGGGGTCAAGTGAGTTAAAAGCGCATTATGCGCCGCAAATAGCATCTTTAGCTAAGCTACTTAAACAATCGCCTAGCATCAGCATAGATTTATCAGGTTATACCGACTTGCAAGGCAGTGAAGCACTTAACCATGCATTATCCATTGCTCGGGTTAATGCGGTAAAAAATGCCTTAATAACACAAGGTGTTGAAGCTGACAGAATTAACTTGTTTGCGTTCGGCGAACAGGCACCAGTAGTGGCAAATAATGATAATCAAGTGAGCTTTTATGATCGTCGGGTAGTGATCAAACTTCATTCTAATGAGTCGGAGCCTTTAAACCAACAAACTGTCAGCAATTATTAGAGCAAGGAGGTAATTAAACGTAATTATATCAAATCATTTATAAGCCAAGACTTGTTCTTGGCTTTTTTCTCGGTATAGCGCGGCGTTTATTAGGCGATTAACGCCATCAATTATTTGCTAGCGACTAGGTGTTTTTTTGCGGGTGAACTAGAATTAAGTGCAGTGATGAATTCAACTTCAATTGGACGTGATTTTGAAAATATTTACCTGTCTTTATATCTCCCTCATATTATTAACTACGGGCATCAATAGTGCGTTCGCTGAGAATTTAGCCAATAAAACCTTATCGATATCAATAGTGGCCGATCTGCCGATATTACAATGGTATAAAAAATACATTTTGTTTGCATATCATCAGTTAAATTATCGGGTCAACTTTATTGAGTTTCCTTCAGGTCGAGGTATTGCAGAAGCTAATAAAGGTACTGTCGATGCATTAGCGGTTAGAATTTCTGAGATTGAACCTAGCATTCCTGATTTTATTCGGGTGCCTGTCGTGCTAGCACAAGGGGAGTTAGTACTTTATTGTCAAGTTACACTGCCGTGTAATAAAGAGGTAATTGATGATC
>JBNKXM010000289.1:0-3575 GCA_050300315.1 Thalassotalea sp.
CCTTATGCTTGCCGGTAAATTGATCTTTCAATTCGCGCTTTGACTTATTCACTATTTGACCATCAGCACCTATGGTAAGCATTTCATCAGAATTAAGATGTCTGGCTTGATACGCCATCGACAATTGTAATGCGGAATCGCGCTGCGCTTGATCAACCGCCACACCTTCAGGCCATTTGCCCGTTTCTGCCGCATGTTTTAATCGTAAATACATCTCATGTGACATGTTGTCGACTATTGCTAATATATTCATATTATTTACTACTTCGCTTTAATAAAATAAGTTGTACTCGGGTAATGATATAGAGTACGAAACCGACTAAGGTGCTACCTACTGAAAGATAATATTGCCAAGTACCTGGTTGAACATTGCGCCAATAAAAAAATAAGAAGCCACCGCAAAACAGCAACATAGCAATAAATGATATGGTCATAATACGTTGTGATTTATTTATTGTGTTGATCTGTTTCATATTAGCGAGCTTTTCTTCATCTAAGTTAACCAGATCAATTTGACAGTGAGCACATGTTTTCGCTTTGTCTGAAATTTTCTTATTACAATTTGGGCAGTTAATGACAGCCATAATACACTCCACTTCTTTACTGGCGATATTCTACAAAAAAAAACGCCCTAATGGGCGTTTTATCTTTTTAAAAGTTCAATTAATCTTGATTTCTCTTTTCCCAAAAATCAGCATTTTTAATTCCGAGTTTTTTAGGATCAAATGTGTAATGTTCAACATTCTCACTTTGTTGGCGCTCATAGTCTCTTAACGCTTTGATCGCAGGTTTTGACATAAAGAAAATAATCAAAATACCTATGATATTCAGCCACGCCATAATACCGACACCAACATCACCCATACCCCAAGCTGCACTTGGTTGAGCAACCGTTCCGTAAAACACTGCGCCCATTAAGACCAGTTTTAACAGAAATTTTAATGCCGGCATTTTAAGCGTTCTGTTGATGTAAGAAATATTATTTTCGGCAATAAAGTAGTAAGCCAATACGGTAGTAAACGCGAAGAAAAATAACGCTAATGCGATAAACGGTTTACCAAAACCAACCAACACGCTATCAACCGCAATTTGCGTAAATGCTGGACCACTAATAATTGTGTCATACGCAACATTTTGTACTATCGCTGTTGTGCTGCCTTCAGGAATAACGTTATACGATTGAGTGATCAAAATCATAAACGCCGTAGCTGAACAAACAAATAAGGTATCGATATAGACAGAAAACGCTTGTACTAAACCTTGTTGTGCTGGATGTTCAACTTCAGCGGCAGCAGCGGCATGAGGCCCAGTACCTTGACCTGCTTCGTTTGAGTAGACACCACGTTTAACACCCCAACCAATCGCTGCACCTAACCCAGCCATAGGCGTAAAGGCATCAGTAAAAATAAGTTTTAAAATGCCAGGTAACATATCAATGTTTAACGCGATAATGGCACAAGCGATGATGATATAGGCTAACGCCATAAAAGGCACAACAACTTGGGTAAAGCTTGCAATACGTTTTACACCACCAAAGATGATAAAACCAAGAATTAGCACAATAAATACCGCAGCATAAACTTTCGTCAATGGTAGATCGCCAAGCACAGATTTAACCACGCCGCCTTGTCCAAACACGTTTACCAGAGAATCTCCAATACCGTTTGACTGAACAACAGGTAACAATAAACCACAGGCTAAAATCGTTGCTAATGCAAAAATCCACGAATACCATTTTTGTCCCATCGCTTTTTCAATATAGTAAGCGGGACCACCACGATAAATACCGTCTTCTTCTTCTTTATATATTTGTGCATTGGTTGATTCAATGTATGCCGTAGACGCACCTAAAAACGCCACTAACCACATCCAAAAAACAGCGCCTGGGCCACCAAAACCTATCGCTGCGGCAACACCAGCAATATTACCTGTACCGACACGACCAGACAATGAAACCGCTAGGGCTTGAAAGGATGAAATACCTTGAGCAGAACTTTTACCCGACATCAACAAACGCCACATTTCTCTAAAATGGCGAACTTGCGCAAAACGCGTCATTATTGAGAAAAAGATACCGGCACCTAAACATAGATAAATTAGGTACGAGCTCCAAATATATCCATTAAGAATATCTACTAATTCTTGCACTATTAACTCCTGAAATTATTATAATTATTTATTGTTGTTATGTGTGTTGTGATTCTAACAAAACCTTAACGTAAGTCATCCACTATATGATAAATCGCGGTTAATACGTCTCGACCAAACAAACTGCTACGATTATCTGACCAACCGACACTGTGATCTGGTAGTAATTCATTATCTTTAAACGGCATTTCTACCGTATAAGCTAAACATTTGAACTGTTCGCCAACCCAATTAGATGCGAGGGTTAAATTCGCTTGGCCTGGTTCATCTTTGTTATAGCCTTTTTCATCTTGGAACTCAGGTGTGATCGCAAGTAAGATGTTTTTAAAGCTCTCTTCTAAGTTTTTATGGCGTTGATCATAGGATGGGATCCCTTCACAACCGGCGACAAAATTTACGGGTAATGCTTCATCACCATGAATATCAAGGTGCATATCAACGCCCGTTGCTAACATTTTTTCTCGAACCAGATAAACCTCAGGACTTTTCTCCATGCTTGGGTTTGCCCATTCACGGTTTAAGTTAACGCCAACGGCATTGGTTCTAAGGTGCCCGCGTACCGAGCCGTCTGGATTCATGTTAGGTACTAAATAAAATACTGCTTTATTCAGTAATGCTCTGGCGACACCGTCGTCTTCATCTAATAAACGGCCGATAAAACCTTCCATAAACCATTCAGCCATGGTTTCACCTGGATGTTGGCGCGCCGTTAACCAAATAATTTTTTTACCTTCACCTTCTTCCCCTACTTTTAATAGCGAAAGATCTCTGCCATCTAGTGTTTGTCCTAAGACTTCTAATTGGCAATCAATATCTAACTGGGCATTATGAATAAGGTCTTGGTGGCGCTCATAGCTATAAGGTGAAAAATAGGCAAAATAAACTGAATCATATTCTGGTGTGAAGGTAATGGTTAATTGTTGACCATCAAATTCGGTCGGTACCCTAAACCAATGTTCACGATCATAAGACGCAACTGCTTGATAATCATGCCAACCTTCCACATAAGCCGACTGCCCTGCATTGATAATATGCAAGGTATGCTGACAACGGTTGTTGTTATGCAGTTTAAAATGAAACCATTGATAGAAATCAGATTGATGGTCTTTGTTAATTTCTAATTGAATATTATTAGGGTCTTGTGCGTTAACGACATGAATGTTACCGCTATCAAATTGAGAAGAAATTTGCATTGAAGAAATCTGCTGTTAGCTTAGTGAAAGTTATATTGTACACAATCATCCATCAGATCAGAAGGGATCAGCCTTGAATTAACCTGTTTGTTATTTTTCGATTTAAAAGATTTATTTTAAAAAAACTCGTACGTATCACGTAACTGGGCCGGCAATACAATCTAAGGCTTCGAATTTTGTGTTCTGAAGGCCACGTTCTGTATATGGGCCGGTCCACGTTAGAGATCCTTCATA
>JBNKXM010000290.1:0-3570 GCA_050300315.1 Thalassotalea sp.
CAGAATTGAATACCAAAGACACGGCTGACGAATGGTTTATTTCTGCCGACAACGCCATGTACCATGCTAAAAATAAAGGGAAAAACACCATTCATACGGTTGTCACTTAATCTCTTTTTACTGCGTTTTCATTCACAAGCTTTGTTTTTGGCTTGAAACTGCAGAGCGTACAGTAAACCCGCAGCCAGAAAAACTGCGGGTTTTATCGATTACATTGCTTTTAATAAATCTCGTGCAATAATCACTTTTTGGATTTCACTGGTGCCTTCATAGATAGAAGTAACTCGGACATCGCGCGCCATACGCTCTAACGGATATTCTTTGATATACCCAGCACCACCCATTAATTGCAGCGCATCATAACAAGCGATATTCGCTTTTTCGGTTGCAAATAATTTTGCCATTGAGGCTGCCTTACCAAACGGTAAGCCTTGCTCTTTGGTATAGGCTGCTTGCATAAGTAGTAATCGTGCCGCTTCCAATTCCGTATAACGTTCAGCTAATTTCCACTGTAACCCTTGAAAATTAGCAATTGGCTGATCAAATTGCTTACGCTCTACCATATATGCTTTCGCATAATCCATCGCAGCTAAACCTACGCCTAAGGCAAGAGAGCCAATACCAATACGACCACCAGCTAGTTCACCGACAGCCACGGCAAAGCCTTTATTTTCTTGACCCATTAATGCTGATGCCGGTACACGGCAATTTTCGAAATGAATTTCATTGGTCGGGGAAGCTTTTTGCCCCATCTTATCTTCCGTTTTTCCGACCGTCATACCAGGTGTTCCTGCTTCAACGATAAAGCATGAAATACCTTTACCTTTCGGTGCCGTTGGATCGGTAACCGCCCAGACAACAAAAACGCCGGCAAATGAGCCACTGGTAATATATAGCTTGCTGCCATTAATGATGTAATCGTCACCGTCTTTAACTGCTGTGGTTTTCATCCCAGCAGGATCTGAACCGGCAGTATTTTCAGTAAGACAAAATGCACCCGCTTTGTACTCACCGCTACACAATTTTGGTAAGTAAGTTTGTTTTTGCTCTTCGTTACCAACGGCTTGGATGACTTCGGCAACCATGTTTGTTACCGATGTTGTTACCGCAGTTGAAGCGCATGCTTTTGCAAGTTCTGTGATCGCCAGACTAAACGCAACACTGCCTGCTTCAACGCCACCATATTCAGCTTTAACGTTAAGCCCCATGAAGCCAAGTTCCGTTAATTTCGCTAAATTTCCTAAGAAGATTACTTGATTTTGCGTTTCATCAAGCGCTGCCGCAACGGGCGCTAATTCAGTTTCGGCAAATTTTCTTGCCATATCTTGAATCATCATTTGTTCTTCGGTTAATGAAAGATCCATAGTTTCCTCACAGTCATCACATGCTTATTGCTATATATTAAACAAAGATCGCTATTTAGACATCATTTATTTAACGTTTACGTTAACTTCCACACGTAAAAACTTGACGCTAGAAAACAAAAAACGCGCTAGATAGCGCGTTTTATTTCCAGCAGATAAGTGGATTATGCTAAGACAAACCACAACAAACCAACACCTAACACCATTCGATAGATGACAAATGGCATCATGCCTAACTTACTCACAATAATAAGAAAATAATGAATACAGGCATAAGCGCTGATAAAGGATAAAATGCTACCTAAAATCAATGACTGCCAATCAACCACATCTGCAGAAGTCACTAACTTCAATGTTAAATAGCCACCAGCCATAGCAATTGCAGGAATCGATAATAAAAATGAAAAGCGTGCTGAGTTCTCTCGGCTTAAGCCTAACATCAAGCCAATCGTCATAGTGATACCTGAACGAGAAGTTCCAGGAATTAGCGCTAACACTTGGGCAATACCTATGTACATCGCGCCCTTAAAACCTAATTTTTCAATGCTTCTATTGTTATGTTCAGCACGTTTACCTGCACCGACATCGGCAAAACCAAGCAAGGCACCAAAGAAAATTGTCGTTGCAGCAATAACCATAGCGGTACGCAAATGTTCTTCAATAAAATCTTTTCCCAAAAAGCCAAATGCGCCAAGAGGAATCGTAGCAAATAAGATCCACCAAGCAAGCTTACCATCAAAGTTGTCGCGCTCTCCCTTTAATGTAGCAAACCAAGCCACACTCATCGCACCAACCTCTTGACGATAGTACATTATCACCGCAAGCAAAGTACCTACATGTACCGCAACGTCAAATGCTAACCCTTGGTCTTGCCAGCCAAGTAATGCAGACGGCAAGATCAAATGAGCTGAACTAGAAATCGGCAAAAACTCGGTTAATCCTTGGAGTAATGCCAGTAAAAAAATATCTAAGATTGACATGAAAATTACGCTTCCTGTGAAAAAGTCCAGTTTAGAGGTACTTTTTTAAGTTGTTGTTTTGATTTATCAAAAGTTTGCCAAAGTTGTGAAATTGATTGTTTGAGCTCTGGATGAATAACGTCTCCGGCAATTTCAGATAATGGCCAAAGCACAAAGGCATTGTAGGTAATTTCTGCGCGTGGCAGTTGTACTGGTTGTTGCTGTATTAAGTCATCGTAAAGCAAAATATCAAGATCTAAGGTACGAGGGCTAAACTTTTTTGCCTCTAGTTCTCTGCCATGGGCAAACTCTATGTTACGCAGTAATTCGCTGAGCTCAGCTAAACTTTTCGATGTGCTAAAACCGACAACCATGTTAAAAAACGCAGAGCCGTCAAAGCCAACGGCCTCACTTTCAAACAAGGAAGATAAGCGTAATTGGCCAAAGTGCTGTGTTAACACATCTAAACCACTGGCTAAATTTTTGTCGCGCTCGATGTTAGTTCCAATAGACAAATATACTTGCGCCATTACGCTTGCTGACCTCGTTCAATTTCAACGCCAACTGTTTGTGCGTTATGAACAGCATTGGGTTTCGCTATCGCCAGCTTAAGCCAAGGAATGTGATAACTTTCCATTAAAAATTTCGCTAAGCGCTCAGCCAATGTTTCAATAAGATCGACCGGATTATTATTGGCAAATTCTGCTATTTTTTCCGAAATTTCAGCATAATCTAAGGTCTTGGCTAATTCGTCATTTTCCGCTGCTTGTGCGGTATGCCAGCCCATTGCCAGATCTATCACTAGCGTTTGTTTGATCTGTTTTTCCCACGCATAAAAACCTATGGTGGTTTGTATACTTAAACCCTTAATGAATACTTTATCCATTCCCATACTCTTACAATTAACTTTCTATCAACGACTAATTGACAATAAATGGCGAGTTTACCTGCCTAAGAGTAGAAAAACTAGCTTAGGACAGGTTACAATCGAGAAACAATTAAATTATTTTCAACAAGATGAGTCTTTGATGCTGTTGCTGACACTGATATTAACAATTGCTGCTTATTTAATAGGCTCAATTTCTAGTGCAATATTAGTGTGTAACCTATTAGGCTTACCCGATCCTCGAACGCAAGGCTCAAAAAATCCCGGCGCAACCAATGTTTATCGTATTGGTGGTAAAGCGGCAGCAGTTGCCGTATTAGTTTTTGATATATTAAAAGGGGCATTGCCAGTTTGGGGCGCT
>JBNKXM010000291.1:0-3568 GCA_050300315.1 Thalassotalea sp.
AGTGTATATATAAGCATCAAGTTGACTAAATTTTGTGTATTCAATCGCTTATTACATTAACGCTGAGATAAACTTACCAATGAATGGGCTTGTCACATCTTATCTCAACCAGCAGAACGACGGCATTTTCATTATAGAAATAAATCAGCGTTTATGCCTCATTATCAACTCGGTTATTATTTTGCTTATTTATCTGACTTTATTTTTGGCGCAAAAGGCGCTATGGTGTGGGCTCGCTTACAGTGAATAGACAATTCATGCATTTAGAAAACAAACAAATTGTTGCCATAGGTGGCGGTCACGGTTTAGGTCGAGTGTTGTCAACCTTGTCCTTCCTTGAAAAACGTTTGACTGGAATCGTTACGACGACAGATAACGGTGGTTCCACTGGCCGTTTGCGTAAACGAAGCAGCTCTATTGCATGGGGTGATTTAAGAAACTGTTTAACGCAATTAGTTGACGATAATTCTATCGGCACGCAATTATTTAATTACCGTTTTGATGGTCAAGACGAGCTAGGTGGTCACAACCTAGGCAACCTCATTTTATTTGCCTTAGGGCAATTGCAATCAAGACCATTAGATTCAATCAAGCTAGTACGTCGGCTATTAAGAGTGAAAACGCCCGTATTACCTATGTCAGAAACGCCAACCGATCTTATGGCGTTTTACCCAGAAGGACGCTGCCGGGTTGGTGAATTATCGGTAGACGAAATGCCTGTTATGCCAAAAAATTTAATGTTGGCACCATTAGTAAAAACCTTAGATGTTTGTAACGAAGCCATATTAGCAGCTGATTTAATCATTTTAGGCCCAGGCAGTTTCTTAACTAGCGTTGTTCCGCCACTGTTGGTGCGAGACATAGTTAACAGCATTAATAACAGTCATGCCCATTGTGTGTTTATAGAAAACATAGAAGCAGAAGCAAGCCCTGCCTCACGTTTGTCGTTAGATGAAAAACTATTGTGGATTGAAGAGAATATTGGTTGTTTACCGATAGACAGTGTCATCGCCCATGGTAAACAAGTCACATCGAACATTGTACCTGTGATAAATTGCGATCTTGCAGGTGAAGATAATCCCCATTACCACGATAGAAAAAAGCTCATTGCCGCATTAAATCGTTGCATTGAACAATTTTCTATTCCAGATAACAGCAAAATAGCCTAGCACAACTTTCTGATAATTAATTTGCCGTGTCGTCTTGGCTGATCCTACTCGCAACAGCGCCTTTTTGACCTTTATACTTAGCATCATCACGTTTGTTATACGGACGTAATGCGCTAGAAGACATAGTTTCAAAATTAAGCGCTGCTATCTTCATTTTTGGGCGTAGTGCCAAAGGTAATTTACCACTGTTATAAAATTCTAGAACAATTTGCCCTGACCAACCGGGATCAATACGATGCGCAGTAACATGTACCATTAACCCTAAACGAGCCAATGAAGATCGACCATCAAGCCATCCAACAATATCATCAGGTAAAGTGACAGATTCATACGTCACCGCCAATGCAAGTTCGCCTGGATGAAGAAAAAATGCTTCGCCATCTGGGATCACTATTTCTTCACTCATAACTGAGTTCATCGCTTTTTGAACTTCTTCTCGTGGTCCACTAAGGTCGATATATGGTGCCGTATGATCTTGAAATACTCTAAATTCATTGCCTAAACGAATATCAACACTCACGCCTGAGATCATGCTCTGATCAGGCTGTGGAACGATGACGATTTTTTCTTGTGCGATGAGCGTTTCAATATCTTTATCACAGAGTCTCATTTAATTATTCTTCACATTGCAATTAGGTTAATCAACTTGTTTGATCATAATTTCGCTAGTTACCGGACTACGAGCATCAAATTGTCGAAATAAATCAGCGGCGATTTTGCTCGCTATTCTACGGTATTGTTGCGCAATATCACCAGCGCTATTTTCGATTAACGCCGATTGACCATGGTCGGCATGCTGACAAATACTGATATCGAGCGGCAATTGCCCTAATAATTGCGTATCAAACTCCTGCGTTAACCGCTCGCCACCGCCTTCACCAAACAAGTGCGACTTCTCTCCGCAATGCTGACAAAGGTGATAACTCATATTTTCAATCACACCAAGCACAGGTACATTCACTTTCTTAAACATCGCGATACCTTTGGCGGCATCAGCAAGGGCAACATCTTGAGGGGTGGTGATGATCACTGCCGCTGCAACTGGCACTTGCTGCGCTAGGGTTAACTGGATATCACCAGTGCCTGGCGGCATATCTACCAATAAATAATCAATATCTGGCCATGCGGTTTCGTTCAGCAATTGTCCAAATGCCCTACTCGCCATCGGTCCTCGCCACACAGTGGCATCTTTCTCATCAACGAGAAAGCCTATCGACATAGCGACAAGATCATGAACTTCTATTGGATCCATTAACTTACCATCTTTCGATGTAACCTTAGCGCCCTCTTTACCAAGCATTTTGGGGATTGATGGGCCATAAATATCCGCATCTAAAATGCCAACCCGCGCGCCTTCAGCTTGCAACGCATACGCTAGATTAACCGCAGTGGTTGACTTACCAACCCCACCTTTGCCTGATGAAATCGCAATAATATTTTTAATGCCGATGATTTCATGCTTTTTAATCTTAATAACGTCTAACTGACCATCAACGACGATCGAAAGCTCATGCTGCGCCAATAATTGTTCAGCAAAACGATTTAACTCACTCTCACAGGCAAACGGTACTTTTAACGTTAAGGTGATATTACTATCGACCATAGCCAGTTCAACAAACTGACAAACGGATGCAATACCATCAGGAAACAACTCGCTTTTATACGCTTGATAAAACGATTCGATCTGCTGATGTAGCTCTGGAGCAATTGATTTTTTCGAAAAAATTTTAGAAAACATGATGTCTTATGATTAATCAACCTTCAAATTAATGAAATGTCGATAATTCTTAATGAAAAATTATCATAAATTCTGTACCATTCCCCCCCTAATTACCACCATATTTTTATAAACTTATTTTTCATTGTTGAAGACACTTATGCATTCAGATACGCAATCATCTACCAAACGTAAAATTCTCGTTACTTGTGCCCTACCATATGCCAATGGCTCGATTCATTTAGGACACTTGCTTGAACACATCCAAACCGACATTTGGGTGCGTTTCCAACGAATGCGTGGCCATGAAACTTATTTTGTTTGTGCCGATGATGCTCACGGAACACCTATCATGCTTAAAGCGCAAGAGCTTGGCGTAACGCCAGAAGCTATGATTGCCGGCGTTCGTGAAGAGCATATGCAAGATTTTAACGATTTTCATATCAGCTTTGATAATTATCATTCAACTCACAGTGATGAAAACCGAGCGTTTGCTACTGAGATATATAACAAGTTACATCAACAAGGTCATATTAAAACGCGTACCATTTCACAGCTCTATGATCCAGAAAAAGGCATGTTCTTACCGGATCGTTTTGTTAAAGGTACTTGTCCAAAATGTGGTAGTGAAGATGAAAACGGTGATAGCTGTGATAACTGTGGCGCCACCTATTCACCAACC
>JBNKXM010000292.1:0-3567 GCA_050300315.1 Thalassotalea sp.
TGAGCTACTGAACCACCTTTTTTCGCTACAAGTTCTTCGTTAATGAAGTGAACAGGAACGTTAGTGTGGATCGTGTGAGTAGCATCAACACGCATGAAGTCTAAATGCATGATGATTGGTTTAAACGGGTGACGTTGCATGTCTTTAATTAAACATTCAACTGGCTTGCCATCAACGTTTAATGTTAACACGTGAGAGTAGAACGCTTCTTCTTCTTGAGCACGAAAAACTTTGTTATGCGCTAATGTTAAAGAAACTGGCTCTTTTCCTTCACCGTAAAGGATCGCTGGAACTTTGTTCGCGTGACGAAGGCGGCGGCTCGCACCTTTCCCTAAGTCAGTACGTACTTCAGCATCCAAAGTAAATAAATCTTTCATGGTTTAATACCTTAATTTTATATAAATAGTGTTGTTGTTTTTTGCGACCAAAAACAACGCGGTTGCTTTTTTATTCGAATCATTAAAAATTCGCCGGATAAAAAAGGCGCGGCATAATAACACTTGCCACGCGCGAGATCCAATATTATTACACATACAAAAAAAGCACCTGATTAGCAGGTGCTTTTGCGTTAGTTATTTACTCATAAAATAACGATTAACTGTCGAACATTGCCGAAATAGATTCTTCATTGCAAACGCGACGAATAGCTTCTGATAACATGCCACTTAGTGTTAACTGACGCACTTTACCTAGCTTTTTAATTTCATCTGATAAAGGAATTGAATCGGTTACGATCACTTCATCAATCACTGAATTTTTAAGATTTTCAGCAGCATTACCAGATAATACTGGATGAGTTGCATAAGCAAATACACGTTTAGCGCCATGTTCTTTCAAAGCTTCGGCAGCTTTTGCTAATGTGCCACCTGTGTCGATCATATCATCTACGATAATACAGTCACGACCATCAACGTCACCAATAATATGCATTACTTGAGCAACATTTGCTTTTGGACGACGTTTATCTATGATGGCAAGATCGGCATCATCTAATAATTTTGCAACTGCTCGTGCACGAACAACGCCGCCAATATCAGGAGAAACCACAACAGGGTTTTCTAAATTCTTTTCTTTCATGTCTTCTAAAAGAATTGGCGTGCCAAACACGTTATCTACTGGAACGTCAAAGAAACCTTGAATTTGCTCGGCGTGTAAATCCACCGTTAACACGCGATCAACACCAACACTTGATAAGAAGTCAGCAACAACTTTTGCAGTAATTGGCACACGAGCACTTCTGACGCGACGATCTTGACGCGCATAACCAAAGTAAGGCATAACCGCAGTAATACGACCCGCTGATGCTCGACGTAATGCATCGATCATCACGATGAGTTCCATTAAGTTGTCATTGGTTGGCGCGCAGGTTGATTGAATAATGAAAACATCAGCACCACGTACGTTTTCAGTAATTTCAACACTTATCTCACCATCACTGAAACTGCCTACTTTGGCTTCACCAAGTGTAATATATAAACGGTTAGCTATTTGTTTGGCCAGTTCAGGGGTGGCGTTACCCGCAAAGATTTTCATGTCAGGCACGATCATTTCCTCAGAAACTTTTGACATTAGAGTTCTATACTGAATAAACATGTGTTTAATATCAGCACAATATTTAAAAAAAGCCAATTAGTATGGCTTTTTATCGAATTTCTTTTAGTGTTTACCCAAGTTCCAACGCCTTGATATGACGATGCAGACTGGATTGATTAACACCTTTAGCTACAAATGATTCAATCGACGGCGGTAACAGCTCGGCAATGCGATGTGCTTCCTGTGCTGATCCAAAACGGCTAAAAATACAAGCGCCTGTTCCGGTCATTCGAGACGGCGCGTATTCTACCAACCAAGCGAGTAAGTTGGCAACCTCAGGATAGTGTTTTATCACTAAAGATTGGCAATCATTGTGTGATTGTTCGATTAGTTGATCGATTGGCTGAGCGTCGATATTGAGCTTAGCAGTATTTCGAGTGAGATCTGGTGCGCTAAAGACCGACTGAGTGGAAATACTACAATTGGGTTTAGTCACTAAATAATAATATTCTTTTGGTTCAACTGCTGTTAACTGCTCGCCAATGCCTTGGGCAAAAGCGGCAAATCCGTGGATAAAAATAGGTACGTCAGCGCCAAGCGACACGCCTAATTCCGCTAACTGTTGATACGACAAATGGGTTTGCCATAGTAGATTAAGCGCGACTAATGTCGTGGCAGCATTTGACGAACCGCCGCCTAAACCACCGCCCATAGGTAATCGTTTTTCGAGCTTTATTTTGGCGCCTAATGATGTTTGCGTAGTTTGTTGCAGTAATTTTGCAGCTTTGACAATCAAGTTATCATTATTATCCACCCCCGCTATCGGCGTATGCAGAGTGATGTCGTTAGACTCTGTGGTACAAAATTCGAGGGTATCGCCATAATCTAGGAACTGGAACAGGGTTTCTAGCTGGTGATAGCCATCTGGGCGCTGACCAACAATATGAAGAAATAAATTAAGTTTCGCTGGCGAGGGAAAACGATGATACACAGACGGTTCAGACATGATATTTAGATTGTTTGCCATTGATTGATGGCTATTTTAATGGTTAATTGCCCTTGTTTAATAGTTATTTTTTTGGCAAGCGCCAAACCAGCGTAATATTGATAATCGGCATAACTTACTTGCCAAGGTAACTGATGATAGTAACTAAGTAGTTGGCTTGGAAGTAGGGAAGTCTTATCGTACGTGATCTGATCTTGCGCTGACCAAGCAAGCCCTTTTAGCCAATATTGCATCGCTTCTGTTGGTAAGGTTAAGCCGGTTAATTGATAAATTAGCTGTTCTAAATCATCACTGTGATATTCTTCACCATCAACTTCGACACGATAAAGCCCCTCATTGGACGAAAGCGAAAGAACATTAATTCCTAAAAAAGTGGTTAAGTTTAATGCTTGTTGTTGCTTCACTTGGTCTATTTGCCAAAACAAGGTCGCACTTTCTCGTTTCTCTGGGCTAATAAATGCAATTTTTCCGTTAATTTTCCACTGATTAAATGACGAAGCCTGTTCAATACGTTGAGCAATAGAAAGCGGTTGCTCTGTTTGAATATTTTGCTGTTGAGGCAGAGTTGAGCAGCCAGTTAACGCAAAAAAAAGTAACGCTAAGAAAAAAATATTGTTGTTGGTCATAATGAATGTTTTTTGCGCAAATGCGATTATTCCATGTGATTTGTCGGGATTTACTTTTATTAGTGGCTATTATTTCGTAAAATTATCGCAATACTTTGTGATAGATCACATATTGTTGTTAATCGTTAGGCAATAATACACCAGTATTTTATAATTTCAGTGTTTTTTGTCACTTAGCGTTGAGCTAATGTGGTGTTGGCGTTTTAACATGGTAAATAGGTTGAATATATAGCGTTATGTCTATTGTTGCTGTCGGAATAAATCATAAAACTGCACCTGTAGCTGTTAGGGAGAAGATTTCTTTTAACCCTGATAACCTATCTACCGCATTACAAGAAATGCTGCATTATGTGCAATGCAAAGAAGCGGCGATACTCTCAACCTGCAATCGCACTGAGCTTT
>JBNKXM010000293.1:0-3567 GCA_050300315.1 Thalassotalea sp.
TATGATTTGTATTTGTGTCTTCAATCCCAAGTTCAAAGTTCCCGTTTTGGTCGGTGGTGGTTGTGTTTTGTGAAGTTTGCAATTTAATCATTACATCGGCAACCGGTTGATCTTCGGCTATGGTATCACCTTCTTTTACTAGCCATTCAACCAGTTCACATTCAACGATACCCTCACCAATATCTGGTAATATAAAATCAATGCTCATGTTCAATAATCCTAGTAATTTACACTGTGCTTAATAGCTTCATAAATTTTTAAATGATCCGCGACATACTCTTTTTCCAGCGCTAACGGATAAGGTGTATCCATACCACAAATACGCGCTATTGGAGATTCGAGATGTAAGAAGCATTCTTGTTGAATAGTTGCCGCAATTTCACTGGCAAAACCAGCAGTAAGCGGCGCTTCTTGCGAAATCACTAAACGACCCGTTTTAAGCACTGAATTGGCAACCGTTTCAACGTCCCACGGTAAAATGGTACGCAAATCAATAATTTCACATGAAATACCATCATTAGCAGCAAGTTCTGCCGCCTTTTCAACGATTTCCATCTGTGCGCCCCAAGCCAACAAGGTGATATCACTTCCCTGCTTAACCACTTCAGCTTTACCTAAAGGTAACTGATAATCTTCGGTTGGTACTTCACCGATAGCTGCGCGATATAAACGTTTTGGTTCGAAAAACACCACTGGATTGTCATCACGAATAGACGCTAATAACAAACCTTTCGCTTGATACGGGTTACGAGGTACCACTAATTTCAAGCCTGGAGTATGAGCAAAATATGCCTCTGGTGATTGGCTGTGGTATAAACCGCCAGCAATACCGCCGCCGTATGGTGTACGAATGGTTAACTTACCAACATTAAATTCGTTACCACTACGGTATCTAAATTTTGCTGATTCATTTACGATTTGATCAAACGCAGGGAAAATATAATCCGCAAACTGAATTTCAGCAATTGGTGTACTGCCTTGCGCGGCAAGACCATTAGCAAAACCAATAATACCTTGCTCAACTAACGGCGTATTAAAACAACGTGCTTTACCATATTTTTCTTGTAAACCACTTGTTGCTCTAAACACCCCGCCAAAATGACCTACGTCTTCACCAAAACATAAAGCACTGTCATTTTCTGCCATGGCAATATCTAAAGCATTATTAATTGCTTGTAATAAATTCATCTGAGCCATTATTTAATTCTCCCAGCAGTAAATGGGTAAGATTGCGGGTATTTCTTAATGTGAAGTTTTAACGCATCCAATTGTGCTTGAAGATGTGCTGGCACTTGGTCATAAACATCGGAAACTAAATCTTCTACTGGTGGCTTATCTATTTTCTCAGCAACTTTTACCGCGGCTAATACTTGTTCACGTAACGTTTCAAATAGTTTGGTTTCTTGTTCTTCATCCCACCATTTTTGCGCCAACATCCAATTTTTCATACGTAAAATAGGGTCATGTGCTTGCCATTTCGCTTCTTCTTCTCGCGTACGATAACCAGAAGGATCATCTGAAGTTGAATGCGCGCCTAAACGATATGACATTGCTTCGATTATCACTGGCTTACTTTCTTTTAACGCATATTCACGTGCCCACTGCACCGCTTTTAATACCGCTAAAATGTCATTACCATCAATACGTAAGGTCTTAATACCATAGCCAACACCGCGTGATGCGATGCCGTTACCAAGGTATTGTTCATCTGATGGCGTTGAGATTGCGTAACCATTATTACGACAGAAAAAAATCACTGGCGCTTGATGAACCGCCGCCATATTTAAGCCGGCATGGAAATCACCTTCAGATGCTGCACCTTCACCAAAATAACAAATAGTAACTGCATCTTTTCCTTGTAACTTCTGACCATAGGCATAACCCGCAGCTTGTGGAATTTGCGTACCTAACGGCGAAGAAATCGTCATGTAATTTAACTCACTACTACCGTAGTGAATTGGCATTTGACGACCTTTACCCAGATCTTTTTCATTAGAAAACATTTGATTCATAAAGTTTTCCAGTGAAAAGCCGCGATAAATCAACGCCCCTTGTTCACGATATTGCGCCATGATCATATCTTGCGGTTGTAAACCAGCAGCACCACCAACACTTGCCGCTTCTTCACCCAGCGCCGCCATATAAAAGCTTATACGGCCTTGACGTTGTGCAGCAACCATACGTTCATCAAGCACGCGATGGAACGCTAACGCTTTATAAATTTTAACTGCGTGTTCTTGATCAATCTCAGGAAGCTCAGCATTTTCATATACTTCGCCGTCTTGTTTTAAGAGTTTAAGGATCGGGATTTCAACTGAATGACCGTCAATGAAAGCAGGCTGATGGACAACCGGACTTTCTTTATAATTTTCAGTGTTCATAGCATTCTCTTTATTATAAACCTTGCGAGCAAGGGAATTAATAATCGTTGCTTACCAGTATAGACAACTAGCAAGCACTATTAATTTTTGTCGTCTATTTTAAGTACGTTGTTGTAATATTTTTGATTGCACGCACTTTACCTTTACGTAAACTGAAATACAAGTATTTCACATGAATTTCACGGTGATCCACGACTAATATTTATGTCAAAGTTCAGCATTTTTATCCATTACATCGCTATGAAAGCGTTGTCGGCACTACGGTTAGCAATGCTCTTTGACCGATAGCGACACTTGCATTAGGAAAAATTATCGCCTCTCCAAGTTGCTGTACTTTAACTTCAGTATCACCATCGTAAGCAAGCACAGTACCGAGTGGAAAATCGGTAAAATTTTCCACATCATCAGCAAAATTTAAGCGGAAATTTTCTTGCGTACGATTGACAATTTGAGAAATAACAAAGATATTAAAATCACTGTCATCATAAGGTTTAACCACAATTTCCTGACCGGAAACAAAACGCGTTAACGTTTGCTCAACCGCTTGAAATTGACTCATGTCATTCTCACCAAACGCGTTCACTTTACCTAACTCAACGGTAAAGGCATCCGCACCAAATTGATGTGCAGAAAAATAACTAAAGGTGGTGGTGGGAGAATTAGATAATAAAATGGTGTTTACACCACAAGCGCTAAGAAATTGTAATTGCTCTTTTTTTCTTGGCTTGCCATGCGTATGCGGATAAACAGCAAACTTATCATATTTCGCACCGCGAATTGCTGTGTGTAAGTCATAGTGATATCGCTGACGTTGCCCACCACATGCGCTGCCTTGTTCAAAAAAATCCCTGACGGTATTTTCCAGCAATAATGCACGATGGCGTTCTTTGTTGATGAGTCCAGCACCTTGACCTTGATCGATAGAGTGCCCGCCAGAAAAGAGTCGATTCATGTTCTCTTCGACAAAACGCTGGCCTATGTTCATTGAAGCCGGATTACCGAATAGAAACAACACGCGCTCCGCTAGATACAACTCACCTAAAATTAATTGTTGAACCAATTTCGCGCAGATTTCTATCGGCGCCGTTTCGTTACCATGAACGCCACTAGAAAGCACAATGTCTTTGCTCGTCGCCCTATCTATCGGTTCAAACACAATAATTCCTGTGTCTAACACACTGACCTT
>JBNKXM010000294.1:0-3561 GCA_050300315.1 Thalassotalea sp.
ATCGTCGTTACTCAGTAAAATTCTCATTATCACTTCCTAACAGCATCATCGATGCTAGTTAAATCTTTGTAATCGATTAATTCCCGTAGAATTGACGTAGCAAAGCAACCTGCTGGTAAATCAAACGACAATACTGCGCTGCGCTCTGCCTCATTAGTAGATATTTGACCATTGGTCATTGTGAGCCTGATCCGACGTCGTTCTTGCTTTAAACCAAAATCAACCAGTCCCTGACAAAACTCATTAAATTGCTCAGCAACCGTTTGTTCGAGCTGAAGCGGACTCGCCTGAGTCATTAAACTGCCTTTTCCCCAAAGCGGCGCACTGATATCAACATCTTTATCAATAAAACGTTGCTTGATAACGTCATCAACTTCGTCCAAGACAAATACCGATTGGCTGCCAGCCAACATCAGAACATCGCCAACTTGCAGTTGTTCAAATAATTCATGCTCAATACGGGTCGAGATAACGTGATTAAATATCAGTGAACGTGCAGCCGATAGATACATACCGCGCTTTTTCTTGTCTTTGACTTTTTGCCCAGCAAATAACGCCGCGGCCCGTTCAATGTTACCGCCGTTAATACCAAAGCGTTGCTCACCGTAATAGTTAGGTACACCAAATTGGCTGACGGCGTGCCAGCGTCTCACTAATTCATTGATATCTGAAATATTTCTCAAAGTAATAGTAAAGCGATTACCACTTAACGCGCCAATTCTCAGCTTTTTGTTATGGCGCGCAGAGCCAATGACCTCAACCCCAGGTATCGACAGTTGATATAAATTATCAACATGTTTGCCGGGAAGATGAATACCAAACCACTGCTCAGTTACTGCATTGCGATCTTTAAGACCGGCATAACTTACCATGGTCTCTTTCACCGAGAAAAATTTCGCCAGTTGCTGTGCAACAAATCCAGTATTAAGCCCTGTTTTTCTGATATGAATAAATAAGTGCTCTCCTTCACCACTTAGGGCAAAAGGTAACTGCTCAAACACTTGGAAATCCTGATAGTTAGTGCGCATATCACCGCTTACTTGCGGTTTACCGTAAAGGTAAGCAAAAGAAAGTGACATCTTAGCCATTATCCTTTGAACTTAATAACACCA
This sequence comes from Thalassotalea sp., assembly GCA_050300315.1. Taxonomy (GTDB): domain Bacteria; phylum Pseudomonadota; class Gammaproteobacteria; order Enterobacterales; family Alteromonadaceae; genus JBNKXM01. The sequence goes on from JBNKXM010000294.1 coordinate 1,113, forward strand.
CTGCATGTACCGAGACACCTTCTTGGCGTCCAACATAGCCTAATTTTTCGGTTGTCGTCGCCTTAACATTTACCTGATCAAGCTGACACTGCAAGTCTTGCGCTAAACAAGTACGCATATCGAGTAAGTGTGGTGCTATTTTCGGCGCTTGGGCAACAATAGTTAGATCCACATTACCGATTTGATAACCTTGCTCTGTCATTAATTTCACTACATGGCGTAATAAAATACGGCTGGAAATATTTTCATATTGGCCATCGGTGTCGGGAAAATGATTACCGATATCAGCAAGACACAATGCACCTAATATCGCATCGCATAATGCATGGATAGCAACATCACCGTCTGAATGGGCGATAAAACCTTGTGGATGAGGAATTTCGATGCCGGCTAAAATTACTGGGCCTTGACCACCAAATTTATGAACATCAAAGCCATGACCTATTCGCATGAAGACTCCGAATTATTAGCTTGTGTATTAATTATGTTTTGTTGCCTGCTCAGGATAAATTCCGCCAAAGCTAAGTCATCGGGTCGAGTGATCTTAATATTATCACTACTGCCTTCAACCAATTGGCATTGCCCGCCAATTAGCTCTATGGCAGACGCTTCATCTGTTACCACGGCATGTTGACTAAGGGCATCTTCTATCGCTGACAACAAACCTTGTGTCGGAAACATTTGCGGGGTTAATGCATGCCACAATTGTTCTCGTTCCACCGTTTGTTCAATCAATCCTTGCTGGCCGCGCTTCATGGTGTCTCTGACTGGGGTTGCGAGTATTGCGCCGATATTTTTTGTCAAACAGCTATCAATTAACCGTTGTAAATCCTCTAATGAAACGCAAGGACGCGCTGCATCATGAACTAAAACCCAAGGATAACGCTCTCGATCAATGGCTTTTAAACCCGCTAAAACCGAGTCCACTCGCTCCTTGCCGCCTGTGACGATACGCACGTTACTGTGGTCAAACAATTGGGTTTGCGAAAAATATTCATCTTCATCACTTAACGCTATGATCACTTGCTCTATTTGTGGATGAGCAAGCAAGCGTAAAACCGTATGTTCTAATATCGAAAGTTGACCAATTTGTAGATATTGTTTTGGGCAGGACGCCTGCATACGTTTACCTACACCAGCGGCAGGCACTACCACGGTTAACGGATAATCAGTGTGTTTCATGTCAGACCATTAACCTTTTTTCTGTTTCTTATGTGGAATAATACGATAAAAGGTCTCGCCTTCTTTGATCATTCCCAACTCTTTACGTGCTCGCTCTTCAATCGCCTCCAACCCAGATTTCAAATCATCGGTGTCGGCATAGAGCAATTTGTTGCGTTGGCGAAGCTTATTATTGTCGTGCTGCTGACGAACAACTTCTTCTTGCAGTGATAAATAATCAGGCACGCTGTTTTTACCAAACCAAAGTCGGTATTGTAATAACAATAAAAACACCAGCAAAATGCCAGAAACTAGCCGCATAGAAGACGTAAAATAATTAAATTATGATCACGTATTATAAATACGCGGTGCGCGCTGTAAACCATATAACGTCATTTAACTGATAATAACGCTAAAACGGTACAGGTTGTTTGAAATTACGCCAGTTAATTGCACAAGATAACAGCAACTCTCGCAGACTTGGAATAATAGGATTGGCCTTGTGATCATTAAGCCAGCAATGCCCGGTACAAGCGGCTGTCATTACTCGTTTGTTCGGTTTTAATAAGCGCACATTTTTAGCTGACGACGCATTATTTGAAAGCTCAAACCAACCATGAACGTTAGTTCTAAAACGCTGATGTTCAAGATCGATTCTATCGATAGAATCTAACACAATATGGGTTTTCTGCGCGACTGGCACAATCAAACCATGAACTAAGGGTTGCGCTAAATACCAACGATTCACCTCATCAACATCTTGCCCAGACAACGGCATATGCGCCGCCTGTTTAGCTGACCAACTGGCATTTTGCACGTCCAAATCAAGTGGCGTTTGACTTTGGATCATCATGTGCGCGGTGCGTTTAATATAATAAGGTAAACTTTTTAATCGTCCCTGAATCGCTTGCACCGAGTTTGACGAGCTATTAGCTAACGCCATCACTTCCCGTTCATAGAGCGCACTGCACAATTCAGCAAAATCTGCTGAATGCGATTCATCGTGCCATAGGGAAGTTTGCTCGGTCATGAAATTAATTGATTACTTTTTAATACACTACTGCTTAGCTATTAAGCATACTGCATTGTTTTAGAAAATTCATTAAAGATATTAATTATCTACGAGCAACGAAGTCATCAGCGATATCGAACTAAATAACAATGAATGCTGCGCGTTTAACGGCGTAAACAGCTTCTTTAACCTCATTTATTACCTTGTCATTCTACCGAGATGGTGTGATCACCTCTGAAACTCTGTTATCTGAAATTTACACATTTCCCCTATAGT
>JBNKXM010000295.1:0-3555 GCA_050300315.1 Thalassotalea sp.
AATATTAATAAATCCGGGACCCGCAAGTTCAACATTACTTGCGATGCCACTTAAATCTAAATGTTCAACAACCTTACTCGCAAGTTCTCGCGGATTGGTTTTAAGTTTTTTCGCTGCACCCATCACGCCATTTGCTTGATAATCACCAAAGTTTGCGCGATTTGAGATACTGACCGCTGGGTTGGTATCTGCTGGTAAACCCGCCGCAATCATGGCTGATGATACTTTTTCACTTAATAATTGTTTAATATTCATAATCTTTCTTTGTATTAAATTCGCTACCGCGTTGGCTAAGTAGATTGTTTTTTAACAAAGCCGCCAAGTCTTTTTATCAGGAGCTTAGTTCACTAAGTGACGAAATAAAAAGACGTCGGCAATGCAGTTAAAAGGCGATATACGACGCCAACTAGTGTTCTCGTGTTTGGTGAAATTCGATATCAGGATGACGCTCTTGCGCTAAATTCAAATTCACCATAGTTGGTGCGATATAGGTTAAGTTATCGCCACCATCAAGCGCTAAGTTGTCATACGCTTTTTTCTGAAATTGCTCTAATGTGCGTTCGTTGTCGCAGGTACACCAACGAGCAGTTGCAACACTGATCGGCTCGTATATCGCATCAACATTGTATTCGGTTTTTAGTCGCTGTACGACCACTTCAAACTGGAGAACACCAACGGCGCCAACAATCATGTCATTTGAGTTAAATGGCCTAAAGACTTGCACCGCGCCTTCTTCAGACAACTGGATCAACCCTTTTTGTAGCTGTTTTGCCTTTAATGGATCACGTAGACGTATGCGGCGGAACATTTCCGGCGCAAAGTTTGGAATACCACTAAATTTAAAGCTTTCCCCACTGGTAAAGGTATCACCAATTTGGATGCTACCGTGATTGTGCAAACCTATGATATCACCTGCATATGCTTGTTCAACGTTAGCGCGATCACCGGCCATGAAAGTGACGGCGTCGGAAATGCGCACATCTTTGCCGATACGGACATGGCGCATTTTCATGCCTTTTTCATATTTGCCCGAAACGATACGCATAAACGCGATGCGGTCACGATGTTTAGGGTCCATATTGGCTTGAATTTTAAAAATAAAGCCGGAAAATTTCTCTTCCGTTGCACTGACATCTCGCATATCGGCGGTGCGTGGCAGTGGCGTAGGTGCCCATTCAGTTAAACCGTCAAGCATATGGTCAACACCAAAGTTACCTAATGCCGTACCAAAAAATACCGGTGTTAGTTCACCTTTTAGAAACTCGTCTAGATCAAACTCATGTGACGCACCGACCACGAGTTCTAATTCATCTCGTAAATCTTCGGCATAATTACCGATAGCAGCATCAAGATCAGGATTATGCAAGCCTTTAACAACACGTTTTTCTTGAATGGTATGGCCTTGACCTGACTGATATAAAATCGTTTCATCAGTTAAAATGTTATAAACACCTTTAAATTCTTTGCCCATACCAATTGGCCAAGTGATCGGTGCACATTTTATTTTTAAGATATTTTCTACTTCATCCATCACTTCCATTGGATCACGAACATCACGATCCATTTTGTTCATAAAGGTGATAATAGGCGTATCGCGCAGACGGGTAACTTCCATCAGTTTAATGGTGCGATCCTCTACACCTTTGGCGGTGTCTATCACCATCAAACATGAATCAACGGCAGTTAACGTGCGATAAGTATCTTCTGAGAAGTCTTCATGGCCTGGGGTGTCGAGCAGGTTAACCAGACAATCACGATATGGAAACTGCATGACCGAGGTGGTGATCGAAATACCACGGTCTTTTTCCATTTCCATCCAGTCAGATTTTGCATGTTGGCCAGACTTTTTACCTTTCACTGTGCCCGCTTTTTGAAGCGCTTGACCGAAAAGTAATACTTTTTCAGTGATAGTGGTTTTACCGGCATCAGGGTGAGAAATAATCGCAAACGTTCTACGAATGTCGACTTCCTGCTGTTGTACAGACATGCAAATTACCTGTTAGTTAAGAAATTAGAAAAATAGATGAATTTTTAGCGGGCGCCATTATAGCGAAAACATCGCGCTAAGGCAGTAATAATCTTAACGATAGAAAAAAGTTTTTTTCAAATGACCAATTTTTGCAATTAAACGTTGACTTTATCAATTACAGTTGTAATTATTGGTTGTGGATTACATTTGTAATAATAAGTTTTAACGGTTATGCTGTCGCTCAGTGAAGGTTAACTTTTAAGGAAGACAATGTCTGAAATTAGTCAAACAGAATTTGAAGTGTTAGATGTCTTGTGGCAGCAGTATCCGGCGACGGCGAATGAACTGGTTGAGCGCTTGAACGAGCAAAAACCCTGGCATGAAAAAACTGTTAAAACCTTGTTGAATCGCTTGATTAAGAAAGGGGCGATCAGTTTTGAAAAGCAACAACGCTGTTATTTGTATACCCCATTATTAGCCCGTGAAACTTATGTCGCACAGCAAAGTACGAGTTTGATAGAACGTTTGTTTAGTGGCCGAGTGTCACCGTTAATTGCAGGCTTTGCCAAGAATAAACATTTAGATAATGATGATATTCAAGAGCTAAAAAATATTATTGCCTCTTGGGAACAAGAAAATAGTCTGGATAATAAGAGTAACTGAGCATGATCACGACATTAATTTCGTTGCTGTATCCGTTGAGTTTGTCGACGAGCGTTTTGCTTATTTTTCATCGTATCGTTACGGAGAAACTAGGGGCTCGATATCAATACGCATTATGGAGCTTAGTGCCACTTAGTATGTTGGCATACCAACTACCGTTACCATTGTCATCCCAAGGTCATATGATCGCATTAGAGAGTGAAATTAGTCGCTTTATCGTTAATCCGACACAAAGCATTCAGGCGTCGGTAGGCTCGGTAAATCATGATGCGTTAGTTTATGCTTGGTTGTTTATCGCGTTGTTAATGCTTGGTTATTGGCTAGTGGCACATATCAAATTTATTCGTCATTTGTCGCTTGAGAAAGTCACTGAGCAAGCAATGAAGCAGTTTAAATTAGATAAAGCATGGCCGAAAAAATTAACCGTTTATTACAGTCATCATGCTTTTAGTCCAATGTTGGTGGGTGTTTTTAAACAAAAGTTAGTGTTACCTAAGCGTTTTTGTACGCTTTATAACCAAGAACAACAACAACTTATTTTACAGCACGAAATTTGTCATTTTGATCGCAATGACATTTATTGGAATCTGATAGCGTTCTCGTTAGTAGCGTTATTTTGGTTTCACCCTTTGGTGTGGTTAGCGTATTTTCGTTTTCGCCGCGACCAAGAACTCTCCTGTGACGCACTTGTTCTGGCGCGCAAACATGTGAATAGCAGGATCAACTACAGCAAGGCATTATTAGTTGCCGCACAAACAGCACCGCGTTTTGCCTTTGCTCAATTGTCATTTAAAAAGTATGGGGATAAAGCCATCATGTTTGAACGTATTAAACAAATAAAACTGGATACGAAAGTATCAAAAGTTAGCGTGTCATTAGTGTCTTTGATTGCTGTTGCTATGTTATCAAGCTTTAGCTATGCA
>JBNKXM010000296.1:0-3541 GCA_050300315.1 Thalassotalea sp.
GAAATACTTACCATCATAGTCTGCATCGGTATTATCTAAGTTACCATCAACCATGACTTGGAAAGCTACTTCCATTTTCTCCGCATCAATCACGTTAAACAATGAACGATAAGTGCTGACATCTTCTAAGCTCGCCTTACCATCGTTGTTCATTGGGATCTCAAATTCACCGTTACAAATAACATATTTTGTAAATGGCACTTTTTGTACACGTAAACCATGGATCGCTTGCACATTTGGTATAGTGATCATCTTGTCACACTTCATCACGTCACAACGAATACGGGCAACACGGGTATTGGCTTTATCATTGATAAAAACGTATTTACCATTGTAGCGACCGTCAGTCATACTCATATGAGGATGATGCGAGTCACCCGCTAACAAGTGAGCGCTGTCGCCTTTAATGCGCTTACTTTCATCGGTTAAGCCCCAACCTGTAGCGCTGTCGGTATTGAAAACCGGAATACGCATCAACTCACGCATTGAAGGAATACCCATGATACGTACTTCACCAGAGTGACCACCACTCCAGAATCCGTAGTATTCATCTAGTTCACCTGGATGAACAACAGGGCTGTTTTTCGCTTCTTTTACTTGCGCTTGTGCCATAGATGAAAACATGGCGGCAGTCATAGGAGCAGCAACTGCGCCTGCACCTAATAACGCGGTTTTACCAAAAAATTTACGTCTATCTTCATTTTCTAGCTCTACGTTATTAGAGCCGTTATTGTCGTTACTCATACTCTTCTCCATTTTTCACTATTTTTGATCTTTCTGTTTACATGTATCTTGCTAGCCAACATTGACTGCAGGTATTTCGTTTTCTTTGTTTTGTTCAACAAATCGGTTTTTCTTACGCGCTAATTTTTTCAGCGGCGGACATTTTTCGTCATTGAAATACGTGATTTGGCAATCTAAACAATAATGGCATTCACGCATATTGATGGTGCCATCAGGATGTATCGCTTGAATTTCACATTCTTTAGCGCAGGTTTTACATGGCTGACCACATTCAGGACGGCGTTTTAACCAGTTAAACAAGCGAATATTATTTCCCGTCGATAATGCCGCACCGAGTGGGCATAAATAACGACAGAAAAATTTGCGATTAAATAGGTTGATAAACAGTAGCAATAGCGCCCAAGCAACAAACGGCCACTGACGATCAAATTTCAATAAAAACGTGGTTTTAAATGGTTCGACTTCAGCAAATTGTTCAGCCACGGCTAACGAGTCTAATGACAAGCCGAATAAGCCTAATAAAATTAAATATTTTATTGCCCACAAGCGCTCATGAACGGCGAACGGCGGTTCGATTTGTGGAATTTTAATGTAGCGAGCAAAGACATTGAGTAGTTCTTGCAACGCACCAAAAGGACATAACCAACCACAGTAGACTGCTCTGCCCCACAAGACTATGGTGACTGCTGCAGCACACCACAACATGAAAATCACTGGGTCGAGTAAGAATAGATCCCAAGAAAAATGTGACATAAAGGCTTGTAAGAAGGTAAAGACATTTACCACAGATAATTGGCCGCCCCACACCCAACCGATAAACACGACAGTCACCACTAAGAATGCGTGACGGAAATTATGCAAAAACGTGGGATGTTTAACTAAGATGTCTTGAAAAAATAAGGTAGCTAATAAAATAACCATCAACACGATTAACACCATGACTTCAGTATTTTTTTCTTGCCATACTTGTTGAGTCAGGGTCAATTCAGGTTCAGGCATGATCACTGGCGGACGATCAACATAGCGTTCCAGTGTGTGATAGTCACCTTTAAAGCTCGTAAAAATACTATCTACCGCACCAGTTTGTCGACGAACCAACAATTCTAATTGCCAATCGACACCTGGATTAAATGCATGATGTTCGCGAATGATAAATATCGACATTTCACGAAACTCAGGAACGCCATCGATATATAAATCGGTCAGGCGAGTATGATCTAAGTCTCGAAAGGCAATAGCATCACCATTTTGTAGCACCTGAAGACGATCGAAGATACCGCCACGCACATACCCTGAGCCCTTATAAGAATAGCCACTTCCCATCACGGCTATCGCATGCTCGCCAGGTTGTAGCGTTTTCGTTAGCCATTGATATTCCGACTCACCTAGTAAATTTTTGCCTATATTGGGTAAATCAAGTTGAGCAAAGTAAATCTCAGCAAACATCTCATCTTTTTGTTCTGGCGACGCTTGGTCAATATGTTCAGCTGCGGTACCAACAAAGGCTTCATCGACCATTTTACGGTTGAGGTAAAGTCGTCTAATAGAACCATCGCCCACTAAAGTCTGCCAATCTGCTTTCTGATAGACATCCTGATAGATGGTCGCCATTGGCTGAATGATTTCTTGATCGGCTTTAATGATACCAAGTGAACGAGCCACTTTAGTTGCTGATTTAACAATAGCGACGTTCATCACCATAACGGTTACAGTAGCACCAGATAAGCCATCAATATGCGTTGTGCCGCCTTGTTTACTGCCACCCACTTTTAAGCGGTCGCTAACAGATAAGCCCGGATATTGGTCGGCAAACTCATATAATTTAGTTTCAGGGATACCCGCTAAAATAATCGGTTCATGGTGTTCTAAAACTTTAGCGCCGAGATAGACACCCTTAGGGTCAATAGCGACCAGCATATTTACTGGTTCACCAGAATACGCAGGGATTTTAGCAATATCATTGGTTTCAAATGCATAACCAATAATTTCATCGCCTTTATAAATGGTCCACGTTAATGGTTCACCTTGCTTTTCACCGATTTTGGTCAGCTCTGGAAATATTTCGTGGATTAACGGGATAGGGTCTTTAGGGGGACTAACGAATAATGCTTGCGCTGGCATAACAATAGACATCAACGCCCCGATAAACATCAGAGAGCGAAGCAAAACATGACGAGAGTTAAACCATTTATTAATCATTCTATCTACCTAAAACCAAGTCACAAAACAGAGAAAACTGCGACAATATGTCGCACATACTACGCATCTAAGGTTTGGGGATAATGATTTAGATCAATAAATGGTCAGAGGTGAAATTGTGTTCAGCATGGATATGATGTAGATCAAATTAATTAAGGCAATCGCTGAACTATAAACTTATTATCAATGAGTTATCGAATAATTATATCAGGGGTGGTATCAATAACACCATCACAACTAATAGTCGTCGCGTTATCATCTAACAGCATCACGGCAATGTTGCCAGAGGAAGAATGGCGAACAAATGCTAGCTCGTAACCGTATTTTGACAGACTACTAGCAGAAAATTTTTGCGCTAAAGTGAGTTCAGACCAAAGTGCTTGAAATTCGCCTTGATAACTACGCCTTTCTATCAAGGGATCTCTGTTGTCAGGAGATTCCATGAGCGTTCCTTAGTTAAATTTACACGAACAAATCGCCATTAAATTAATAAGCATATTATATTCCACTGAAAATAAAACACTTTATTTCAATCAGTTATGCGAATAATCTTAGTGGTACATTATCGCTTGATTGATAACTGTAAAATTTATTGACG
>JBNKXM010000297.1:0-3525 GCA_050300315.1 Thalassotalea sp.
CTAACTTGGCATCATTGGTTTTATTTAACCCTTCACTTGCCAGTTCAGTGTTTTCTGACATAGCGGTAACGGTTTCTTGCGCTTGTTTTTGCAGGCTTTGAATAACATCATTAATTTCTTGAGTTGATGTTTGTGTACGCGCCGCTAAGGTTCTGACTTCATCGGCAACTACCGCAAAACCTCTGCCTTGTTCACCTGCACGCGCCGCCTCAATCGCAGCATTTAACGCAAGTAAGTTGGTTTGCTCAGAAATACTGCTAATAGTATCAACCACTGAACTGATGGTTTGTGTTTGTTGGGCAAGTGTAGATATTTTTTCTTGGGTGACGCGATTACTTTCTTGGAGCTGCAACATTACATGGCTGGTTTCATCAACTTTAAGATTTGAATCGGTAATTTGGTGCTCAGATACTTCAGTTTTTGTTGCTGTGCTGGTGGCCAGTTCACTCACTTCCTGAATACTATGGCTCATTTCGTTGGTTGCAGTAGCAACCGAATCAGATTCTACTTGTTGATTTTTCACTAGTTCGTTGACTTTTCTCGCCATGTCATTGAGTTGAGTAAACGACGTAGCCATAATGTTTTCGGTTTGCTTAATTTCAATCATGATATCGCGAACTTTGGCAATAATGGCGTTAAAACCTTTGGCGAGTAGTCCTAGTTCGTCACCTCGATTATCATCAAGTTTTTGCGTCAAATCACCACCTTTGCCGGCCATTTCGAGTAAACGTTCACCGATATTTAAAATAGGTTTAGTAATACGGTTTGCTAGTAACACCATTAAAAAGATAAAAATTGCCACAATAACAATATTCACTAATGCCGTTTTAGTTAATGCCTGGTAAATTTTAGACAAAGGCTCTGCTTGTGGCAGCATAGCGATGATTTTCCAATTCAGTTCGGGTATACCCACGCTGGCAACATAAAAATCTTCGCCATTGTATTTAACCGTATCAAAAACATAGCCAGGATTTTTGGTTAATAATTTATCCGATGCATTTGCAAAACCGTTGAACTGTTTTAATTGTCGTTGCTTCAATATGGACAATTGAGGGTGAATGATCACTTCGCCTTGATCATTGGTGACAAACACATAGCCATTTTCACCAATTTTATTGGAAAGAATATCGGCGCTAATTTCATCAACGGCGTAACCTAAACCTGCAACGGCGAGATCTTGCCCTTGGTAACTTACCCGATAATTGACAAAAGCGGTGAGTTTGGTGGTACCTTTTTCTATATCAAATGCAATTTCGAACGGATTGCCACTGTTAAGAAATTGATAAAACCAACTGTCATCTTTTTCTGTGACTTGTCGGGTAATGCCATTTTGGGTGTAGTAGTTCTTTGAAATATTTGATACCCAAAATACCGTTAACGCGTTATTTTCTTTTTGCATATGAGAAAGAAAATCGATCACTGGCTGTTGATTTTCTGGCTGTTCGTTGGCTAACGCCCAATCAAGTAAAAATTTATTTTGGGTGATTGCCTTTGATAGCTCCAACGGCGTGCTTAGTTGTCGTCGTATCCTAGCTTCAACTTTTGCCAGCTGATTTGGCAACAAGTCTTGTTCAATGTTTTGTTGAAAGACACCACTGAAAATAACACTATTAAGCGCGATACTAAGTAACGATAAAGTGATTAATGAAGTAGTGATGACTGAAATAAGTGCTTTTCTAATTGATATGTTGCTAAGCCAATTCTTCACTGCTATGTACTCAAAATTTAATAATATTAATAATTAATAGTCTATAAAGTTATTTAACGCCTCATAAGTTAATAAAATTATTTCAATGCTAAATTGAGTTTAGTTCGCTAAATAGCGATAATATCGCCCTTAAGTAAATAAAGTGAACGGTTATGACAGAGAAAACTCATAAAACCATTGAACAGGCGCAGCAAGAAGGCAAATACATTCGTAAAGTACGCAGTTTTGTTAAGCGCGAAGGTAGATTAACCAATGCTCAAGCTCGGGCGTTGGAATTACACTGGGAAGATATGGGTTTGAATCATCAAGACGGTATGATTGATATTCAAGCAATATTTGCTAATGATAATCCAGTGGTATTAGAAATTGGCTTTGGTATGGGCAAGTCATTGGTTGAAATGGCAAAAAATGCCCCAGAAATAAATTTTATTGGTATTGAAGTGCACAAGCCTGGTGTTGGAGCGTGTATCGCATTAGCACAAGAGCAACAAGTGACTAACTTAAAAGTGTATGAGCATGATGCTATTGAAATACTGGCTGATTGTATTCCCGATGCTAGCTTATCGACTGTGCAATTGTTTTTTCCTGATCCTTGGCATAAGAAAAAGCATCATAAACGCAGAATAGTGCAAGCCGATTTTGTTGAAAGCATTCGTCAAAAATTAAAAATTGGCGGTGTATTTCATATGGCAACCGATTGGCAAAACTATGCAGAATGTATGTTAGAAGATATGCAATCGGCATCTGGTTATAAAAATCTTTCTGATACCAATGATTACGTGCCTCGTCCAGAGTCAAGACCGTTAACTAAGTTTGAAACGCGCGGTCAACGATTAGGTCATGGCGTTTGGGATCTGCAGTTTGAGCGTATCGACTAGTTGTTATTAGGCGTTTCTTCATCCAAGTAGTGATGTAAATATTTCCCTTCAATATGATAAAGGTGCTGGCAGTGACGATAGTTGTCAGTATCTTTTAGCCATTGTGTGCTGATCAGTTCGTTAGCTAACGCAAATTGAACTATGCGCACTGGATATTGACACCAATAAGCGATAGTTGCCTGAACATGGTATTGATTGTTCGGTGTTAATTCGCTTTGGGTCGCGAGTAAGTTTTTTGTGATAGCCTCGATAACCTGAGGTTTTAACTCGTTTTTTATCCATCGCTTAAAATTGGTAAATTGCTTAGCCCGTTTTAGTTGCCATAACAACCAAACTAACATTGCGATCGCGAGTATTGCAAAAATTTCCACGTACTTCTCTCATCGTTTCCTTGCCAGCAGTGTAAAAGAATTACTATTAAAAAGGTATGGCTTTATTTTGCCTAGTGATAAAAAGTTAACATTAGCTTGGTGAAGATTTTGCAATCTAGAACAATCGACGACGTTAGTGTAAATGTTGTTAGTTAACCTGAATCCTGCTTAAGAGAATGAACTAAATGCCTGTTCCAAGATCCGATCTTTCGACCAAGAACGATACGGACAAACAAGGAACAGGCATGAATAAATTAGTGGAATTGTTTTGCGATGTCGATGACTTTTGCAAAGTGTTTATCCCTCAATGGCAAAAACAATTGCTTGAGGATGGCACCAAAAAACGTCAACGCGATGGCCAAATGACGACCAGTGAAATCATGACGATTGTGGTGAGTTTTCATATGTCGCATTACCGTGATTTCAAAAACTATTATCTCGGTTATGTTGCCTTTATGTACAAGAATGAGTTCCCCAATCTGCTCAGTTATACTCGATTTTTAGCCGTCATGCCTAGGGTTATCGTACCGATGTGCGCATATTTCACCTCACTTAAAGGAAAGCCCAC
>JBNKXM010000298.1:0-3521 GCA_050300315.1 Thalassotalea sp.
GATAGTGTATGCGGTTTTACAGGCCAAAGAGGTGTAATAACTCGTCATTTCTGTTAACAAGTGGTTGATCACTATTCTTGGGTCTAATTCCAAATTTACTGTAAATTCAGAAAATTCAACTACTTGTTTGTTTTTACAATAATAAGCATTAACCGTGGCGACGATTTTGTTACCTATTTGTGCGAAAAATTTATTCCGGGTGTTTTTTTGTGGATGAGTCGGCTCTCTGCTGGTAAAAACCAGATGCTGTTTCCCTTCTATTGTTGAGCTGGTAACACCTGACGACACCGTTATATTGTTGTCATTGAGGTTAAGATGTTCTTTGTTTAACACACTAAAAGAGGCATTAAGTATGTCATTGTGCTGCTCTTCACGTTGGTTTTCTGTGTGGGAGTCTTTTAAGTAAAACACCATGTAAAAAGCATCTTGCATGCCGTAGTAGGCTAGGATTGATGCCTCGACTTTAAAACCATGTTGGAAAAAGTAAATTGCATTCGACTCTTGTACTTTAATACTGATTTTGGCGATTTTTAGTTGGTGTGCATAGCTTTTTATCAAGGGGACAAAGCAGGTTAAGTCTGCGTCATTAACATCTTCAACAATGAGTGTATTTGCCTCGCTGTCGTGAATAAATTGAATACAGGCTGATTTGGCATACGCTTCAAAATTGTTATTGCTAACATCCACAAAACATTCCTCGCTTGAGTTTTATAGTTAGAGTTCGAATGATAGCATTTCTTGAAAAACGGTTCAAATATGTCAGTTTTATTACTGTTTTATTGAAGTTTTCACTATTGATTAGTTTTTAGAGTGAATAGTTAAGATTAGAATTGTAATTATTTGAAGTGTAGATGTGGTGATTAGTAATTTAATCGTTAATCATCAGATGTTATATCTGCCGTAAATCATTGAAAACTGATGGCGTAGCAAGCCGTTGTTTCTCGGTAAAAATGGCATTTGTCTTTGTGTATTATTAGAGTACTCAGTATCACTAATAAAGTGGTATGCTATCACTATGCTATTTAGGTAATGTAAAAATCTATGGAAAAATATGAAGAGTTGTTGATCTCAATACGAAAAGTTATTCGTGCCATTGATCTACATTCAAAACAATTAACAAAGTCATCAGGTTTAACTGGACCTCAGTTATTGATCATGCGAGAAATAGCCAGTACCGATGGGGTAACTGCGAGTCAAATTGCAAAAGCTATTAATTTAAGTGCTGCGACGGTGACTAATATTCTTGATCGGCTGGAAAGTCGTGGGTTGATCCAACGGGTTCGAAGTTCAGAAGACAAGAGGCGAGTCAGTTTATTTTTATCTGAAGCAGGTAAAAACTGTTTGGTTGATGCGCCAAAACCGTTACAAGAGCATTTTATTCAAAAATTTTGTCGTTTAGAAGATTGGGAACAATCTCAGTTGCTGTCGTCAATGCAACGCATTGCTATTATGATGGATGCTGATGATTTAGATGCCTCGCCAATGCTTGAAATACAGCCTATGCACGCCAGTAGCCAAGACAGCAGTACTAACCGGTAATTTTCTTCATGGTTAATAACTAAATAAGGTGATTTGCTAATCACCTTATTCAATTTATCAAATACGCTTTCGATACCATTTCCCCATTTATGCGCCTTAAAAATTTACATCTTAGGTATTTTAACACGCGAACGATTTGCGTCGTTTGAGTATGCTCGTTGTCTGAAATTTGTGATTTCTTGTCGTATCTTTACTATTTTTTAAAATATTTCTCTTATTTATCAGTGGCTTTTGTTTTTCTGCTATTGATGGCGTTTCTGCAACATTTATCAATGAAAGGGCGAGTTCTCCTCTATTAACGTTGGCTTTTTGTCAGAAAAAACCTTGCTAAGTTAAGGTCTGATTTGTACTAAAAATTGTCGGATTTTGACTAGCTAACAACTGTATTTTCTATAGATTTTATAGGGCTTTAAAAACAGGCGCTGGGAATTGTTGATAACAATAAGTAATAACAACTCAGCTATTTAAACGTCCTAACAATAATAACAAATTGAAGAAATAGAGGATAATACATGAAAATGTTAAAACCAGTGGCAGCTGCCATTACCCTTGCATTGGCTACCACGTCAGTTATGGCAATGGGCAATAATGTGAAAATTCATAATAAAACTGAAACAGGTCGTCCAGCATTTGTTACTGGCAAGTTAGGTGACTTAGCACCAGGCCAACAAGTTGCGGCATTAAAGAAAATTATTAATGACAATGCCAATTACCATGCCCATGGTAATGAAAATTTTAAAGTAAAGCATGAATGGCAAGATAACTTAGGTAAAGGTCATAGCCGTATCGATCAAACGATTAATGGTTTGAATGTTTATGGTACTAACATGACTATGCATACCGATAAAGAAACTGGTCAAGGTTTAGTAAATATTTATGCGGTAACAGGTAAATTAGCGATTAATCCTGAAACTGAAAGTGCAGTAAATGTACATAAAGGTAACGGTAAAAGCCGTAAATTAGCGAAAGAAGTTGCTGAACAAATCGGTGATATTCAAGGTCAACCAGAATTATCATATGTTTACTTGCCATTAACTGATGAAACTAAGTTAGCTTGGAGAATTCAGGTTACATGGAACAATGGTGGCGACGATTTTGGTGATGATTTCGTCTTTATTGATGCAAACGATCAATCAGTTTTAACGCGTCATGCACAAGTTCATCAAACCAAAAATTGGCAAACTGACGACATGAACCACATCAGTGAAAGCACTGTTGGTCCATCTACTCCTCGCGGTACTTTGCTATGTACAAACAATGAAGCGTGTAACGAAGCATCAGCACAACGTGCACATGATGCAGCTTCTACTGTTTATGATTATTATAAAAACCAATTTAGCCGTTTAAGTATTAATGGCTCTGATATGACAGTGGTTTCTGGTGTTCATGTTGGTGTTAACTACAACAATGCATTCTGGTACAACAATCGTATGTGGTACGGTGATGGTGACGGTTCACAATTTGTTGATTTAACAAATGGTTTTGACGTTGTAGGTCATGAGTTAACGCATGGTGTTACTGAATACACTGCAGGTTTAGTGTATGAGAATGCTTCTGGTGCCTTAAACGAAGCTTGGTCAGATATTATGGGTATGTCTGCTGATGCATACAAAAATGGCAACACGCAACCAGATTGGTTGTTAGGTGAAGAAGTAATGGCTTCAGGTAGCGGCGCATTACGTTACATGAACAACCCAACGCAAGATGGTTATTCAAAAGACTGGTACCCAGAGCGTATTTCATTTACTAGCAACCCAACGAACTCAAATGACCACGGTGGTGTGCACGGTAACTCAGGTATTGCTAACTTAGCGTATCAATTAGTTGTTGATGGTGGTACACATCCACGTGGTAAATCTTCTGCAGTAGTACCTAGCATTGGTTTAGTCAAAGCTGAGCAAATTTTCTACCGCGCTTTAACTACTTATATGTCATCAAGCACTGACTTTGCTGGTGCACGAACAGCAACAGCGCAAGCGGCA
>JBNKXM010000299.1:0-3491 GCA_050300315.1 Thalassotalea sp.
CCGCATGAACGCCTATATCGCCCATACAACAACTGATCCCAGATTGCTCAGGATCTAACCGCCAACTCGCTTGCTTGCTGTCTTCATCGGCTTTTGATGCCAACCAACCTTGGCTATATTCGACAATGATCTTAACAATATTGCCTAATTCCCCCGCAGCCACCATATGTCGTGCTTGTTTAACCAAGGGATAGCCCGTATACGTGTGTGTTAATGCGTATAAACAATCATGTTGTTCAAGCAGTGTTTGTAAGGAAAGTGCCTCAGCCAGACTTAAAGTGGCAGGTTTATCAGATAAGACATGAAAGCCGTGTTCAAATGCCAACTTGGCAATGGGAAAATGTAAATGATTAGGAGTAACGATTGCGACAAAATCCATGCGTTCCTCTTCTGGCAACAAGGCCTCACGCATAAACATTTCTTCATAATTGCTATAACATCGTTCTTTCGCGACATATAACGCAGTTCCTGACGTAATACTGCGTTGTTCATCCGAGCTAAACGCACCGCAAACTAGTTCAATCTCACCATCTAGATTAGCCGCCATACGATGAACCGCACCAATAAATGCGCCTTGTCCACCGCCAACCATGCCCATTCTAATCTTTCTCATCCGTTCAAAACCTGTGTTGGTTGTTCAACAATTGTTTTTTACTATAGGAGCTTGACTAAAAAATGTGTTATTAATAAATCGGTTTTGAATGCAACAAATTCGGCGTTTAATAATTAAACACCTGTTCATTGAAGGTTATTAAAATGATTGACGGCCATCGTCACACGACACCACAAGATCAGCAATTTTTGACACAAATGGGGGTTTCACAACTCATCGCCATGTTTGATTTATTGCCCGGCGTACTATTTTGGATAAAAGACAAACAGCATCATTTTATTCATGCTAATCAAGCTTTTATCGAGCATAAAGGAGTGTCTGGCTTAGATAAAATTATTGGCAAAACTGACTATGATTTTTCGCCACCTCATTTGGCAAAACAGTTTATCCAAGATGACGATAAAATACTTTCTGGTCAACAGGTTACTGAGCGACTCGAAATGAACATTACCCTCAATGGCGATACTGCCTGGTATGCAACATCAAAGCGAGCCATTACCGATGAGCAAGGAGAAATCATCGGCTCATATGGCATTACTCGCCACTTGCACGCCCAAACCATAGCATTATCTGGGGTTGAAGCGATAAAAGTGCCGGTCGATTATATACGAGAAAATTACCAGCAACATTTCACCATAGAAACCTTAGCAGACGTTGCGCATTTATCGGTCAGTGCGTTGGAGCGCCGCTTTAAAAAATATTTAGCCAAAACCCCTAAGCAGTTCATTAACGAGATCCGCTTAGAAAATGCGCGTAAACTTTTGGTGGAAACTAATATTCCCATTTCTCAAGTAGGCGATCAAACAGGCTTCACCGATCACAGTTATTTCACTAAGCAATTTCGTTTGTTCTTTGGTGAGTTACCATCAACATTTAGGGAAAACTACCGACGTTAATAACCATCATCAACGAACTTTGACGACTAGCGGCGCTTACAAACGAATATTAGTACCAGTCGCTCCACGTGATAGAACCTAGGGATATATCCTTGATAGCTCAAGAAGTTGTTAATTCACCGTTTTTGATGTTTACTTAAATGATAATCAGCAAATCAAAACGTCTTGGTGATCAGATTGTGAAGAAATATCAGTGGCTGCTTCTGCTAGTAGTTTGTTCGTTTAGTTACGCTGCCTCTTCGAAAGTGACTTTTATTATTCCCGACAAAGAAGGACCGATTTTCTGGCAGCTGGTGAGTGAAATTAGCCAAGCCAGTGCCAATAATCTAAACATTGAATTAAATGTCATCAACTCAGATTCTAATCGTTTTGCTTTAAAATCAACCATTGAAGATATTATCAATAGTGAGCACAAACCCGATTTTCTTATTTTTAGGCCATTTCTCGGTAATACCGAAGTCATTTTTAAGCAATTAGAACACGCCAACATTCCGTTTGTGACCTTAGAACAAGCGTTTCGCGGAGAAAGCAAAGCTGTGCTTGGCAATCCTCAAGAAAAATACAAATACTGGTTAGGTCAAATAAATTACGATAATAAAGCGGGGGGCAAGCTACTACTCGATGCACTCGTTAACGCACATCAGGCAAGACACCCAAAACAAACTGTTCATATTGTTGGTATTGGCGGCGATTTTGACGAAGTGTCTACCGATCGTCAATATGCGTTAGAGCAAATAAAACCAGCTAACTCAAAAGATATTTATATCGAACAAATATTCCCTATGTATTGGAACCCCTTGATGATAAAAGAACGTTTACCACTCATAGAAAAACGCTACCCTAAAACCAATGTTTACTGGTGTGCTGGCGACCAAATGGCGCTGGAATTACTGCGCTTACATCAACTAACATCATCAACACCCTTGATCATTGGCGGCTTTGATTGGCTACCACAAGCATTAGAAAAAATAGAAACTGGTGAATTAACGGCTTCAGTTGGTGGTCATATCTTCATGGTCACCTCAGCACTATTGAAAATTTTAGATTATCAGCAAGGCATTAATCATTTTTCTTCACCAAATTCACTTAATCAATATGAAGTCATTAACCAAGAAAATGTTAAAAAGTTCAAAACATTTTTTAATGAAAAACAATGGCAGCAAGTCGATTTTACTCAATTTTTGCTATCGAATAATCCCAATGCCAAAGTGCTTAATGTTGAAAATATGCTAGCTCAGTTAGCACAACAGACAACAACAAAATAACACTTTTTAGGTCCATGCTTATTTAACTAGCTGAAGAATTGCCGAGCTTTTTGCTGGCTCAATCATTACTTTTTGCGAGACTAATTTACCTTGCTTAAAGCGATCAAAATTTGCCTGTTTCACCCCTAACTGACGACAAAAATCTTTAAACGTTTGAAAATCTTGATAACTAAATTTGTCATCTTCACGAGTCATCAGGCCATCGATATAAGCATTGTCACCATTAATATTGACGTTAGCTATTGCACTGTATCGATCGCCATAGTGTTTAACTCGTAACGCTCGTACCGCTTTGATCTCAAAAATCCAATCGTTTAATTGAATATATTTTGGCATTGTCATCATGGAATAAACCTTAAAAAAGTCGGCTACAGGTTGGGAATTGCAGCCGACAAAGTCAAAAGAGGGAAATTGTCATTCGCTATGGCGAACTATTTATTTTCTAGCGCTAAGTATTGATTGAATTCTTCTTCACTAACACCAAGATCGGCATTTTTATCGATATGGCTAAACGCATTAATCAATATTTTTTTACCTGACGCTTCTAATTCAGCTTGGCTCAATAATCCGTTGTTGTCTTTATCATATTGTTTGATCAAGGCATCAAACTTACCTACTTGAGAAATCACTTCAGTTACAGTTGTAGCTGCTTCAGCTGGCTTAACTTCGATGTTTTTCGCATCATTTGCGTTCGCATTAGCAAGAAATGCTCCCATG
>JBNKXM010000300.1:0-3471 GCA_050300315.1 Thalassotalea sp.
AAGTGTTAAGCGCCGACGACGAAGCACCAGCCTCAGCAAGTGCCGTTATCGGTGATTTATCATTACTTATTCCTATGGCAGGATTAATTGATAAAGATGCCGAACTTGCGCGCTTATCGAAAGCGATAGACAAGCTAGAGAATGATGCACAAAAAATCAGTGCAAAGTTAGGTAATGAGAATTTTGTTGCCAAAGCACCTGCTGCGGTTATTGAAAAAGAGCAAGCAAAATTAGCAGATGCACAATCAACATTAGCAAAAATGATTGAACAAAAAGCACAAATTGCCGCGCTTTAGCGAACAAGATCCATTAAATTAGCGGCTTTTTTAATAAAAAATGCCACAATATTAAAAAGCCGAATCACTCAAGATTCGGCTTTCTTTATGTCATAAAAAAGTCAAGTAAATTTCATTTTTTATCAAGATCTTGCGAAACTAATGTGTTAGTATGTGGTCGCGTTGAGTTTTTGCGTTTCGGGAGAAGGATAAGATTAACAATTGATTAACATTAAGTTTTCAGCTGTTAATTGACCTAGACGCTTTAGAAATGTGTTATTGGAAACCTTTCTCTGTCTGTACTTTAGGTAGAGGGCATTTACTCCGTAACTGGCTAATTATTGGCCTTATTTTTAATTTTTAACTGCGAGAAATGTCGGTATGTCTGATACAGTAACTGGTAAAGTAAAATTTTTTAACGAATCAAAAGGCTTTGGTTTCATCGAGCAAGAAAATGGCCCTGACGTGTTTGTTCACTTCAGCGCGATCACAGGTGACGGTTTCCGTACATTAACTGATGGTCAAGCCGTTTCATTTACGGTTGAGCAAGGTCAAAAAGGCCCTGAAGCTAAAAACGTTACTGCACTTTAATTGTAACGCTAACTAATTTCTAGAAAACGGAGCTAATACAGCTCCGTTTTTTTTGTCGCAAATTTTTGTTTTATCTATATGTAAAATAATTCGCAATTCTGTACTTTTCTTCTATAGTTTTTAGCATTCACATGATGTGATAGTTCAATTTACTTTGTATAACTAAAAGGATTTTATTATGCGATTACTTCCTCGTTTGGCTTTATTATACCTGTTATTTATCAATCAAAACTGCTTTGCCAGTTTAGTTTTCATCAACGAAATTCATTACGATAATTCAGGCGCTGATAGCGGTGAGTTTATTGAGTTAGCTGGCACTGCAGGTACAGACTTAACTAACTGGTCATTGGCATTTTACAATGGCAGTAATGGTACTATCTATAGCACAGAGATGCTTAGCGGTGTCTTTAGTGATCAAGCAAATGGCTTAGGGTTTATCTCCGTACCACATCAAGGTATTCAAAACGGCGCTCCCGATGGCGTTGCCCTGATCAATAACGCCAACATTAGTCTGCAATTTCTGTCCTATGAAGGTAGCTTTATTGCCAATGAAGGCGCCGCTTTAGGACTGCTTAGTCAAGATATCGGTGTTTTTGAAGATGGTAGCACTGCGATAGGCTATTCTTTACAACTAGCAGGGTTTGGGCGCTCCTATGAGGATTTTCACTGGCAAGTTGCAAGTTCAAGCAAAGGGTTGCTCAATCATGAGCAAAGGATCACAGAAGCGATTTTAGTGCCAGAGCCGCAGACTCTGCTGCTATTCGCGCTGGGGCTGTTGTTAGTAATCGTTAAGCGTCACCAAAAAGTATTAAAACGATAACTAGCGAAAAATGAAACTTAGCCTGAGCTAACAGGTTAGCGCAGGCTAAGTTGTTGGGTGATTAATGCGTTTATCAACTGACAGTGATCATTACGCTCATTGAGTGCAGGAATATAATGGTATTGTTCACCGCCTGCTTCAATAAAAATGGCTTTATTCTCGTGAACAAGCTCCTCTAGCGTTTCCAAGCAGTCAACACTAAACGCAGGGCTTATCACAGCAACATGCTTAGCTCCTGACTGCGCTAATTGCGCTAATGTTGCATCAGTATATGGTTGTAGCCATTGCGCTTTGCCAAAACGAGATTGGAAAGTCATCACATACTGATCATCGTTAAGCGCCAATTGCTCAGCCACTAAGCGAGTAGTTTTATGGCAAAAACAATAATACGGGTCGCCACTATCAAGAAAATGCTTAGGCATGCCATGAAACGACAAGACAAGCTTATCTGGTTGACCATGTTTACTGATATGTTCCTTAATCGTCGCCACTAACGCATCAATATATAACGGATGATCATAATAGCCATTAACAAAATGCAGAGAGGGGATCCATCGCCACTGTTTAATGGTATCAACAACAGCATCAAACGTTGAGCCCGTCGTCGGGCCAGCATACTGAGGGTATAAAGGTAAGACAACAATGTTATCGACACCTTGCTGTTGAAAACGATTCAAAGCTTTGCAAATCGAAGGTTCGCCATAACGCATCGCCATGTCAATCACTACATCATCGCCATGTTCTGCACTGAGTTGTTGTGCCACTTTTGCTGTTAAACGATTTGAGATCACCAACAGCGGCGAGCCCTCTTTGGTCCATATGCTTTGATAGAGCTTGGCCGATTTTTTTGGCCTTACGCGAAGAATAATACCATGAAGAATGATCATCCATAGCACCCGCGGAATTTCCACCACACGCGGATCAGACAGAAACTCACGTAAATAACGGCGTAACGCCGATGCAGTTGGTTGCTCCGGCGTACCTAGGTTAGTTAATAAAACACCAGTTTTTCTTTTTTGATCATGAATAGTTGATTCACGACCTAAATAACGAGATTTCAATACAATTCCTCAACTCAGGTCAATATCATTCAACTAAGCTGTCAATAACTAAATCAATGGTCTGTGTTTGAGCAACGCTAACATTGTTAAGCTCTGCCTTAAAATCGCCCGGTTTAATGCCGACACCACCATCATTAGAAATAATGGCATAAACATTCACCTGCTCGAAATCACTTAACTTAGCTTGAGGTGTCATGGCGCGGGCATCATTTAACACAACATCCATAGGCAAATCACTCGCTTTCACTTTGACAGCCGCAAGTGGCATACGCGAACCAGAAGCAGGAATTGCATAAACAAACACTACTTTGTCAGGCCCTTGGGCTAATTGGCTAGTGATTTCATCACTGATACTGACATGAAGCATTAATTCTGGCCCTGGGGCGGCATTCTCAGAAACTTTTCCACCCGTTAACGCCAAACGATTCTGCGCTTCAACAATCGCTGCTTTTAACGCGTCAATGTTTACCGACGGGCGATTATCATCGACGACGACTTGCCAGTGATCGATTGCTTGTTGATAGTTTTTACTGACAAACTGATCCATGCCCAACAAAATATTAGTTGAAGGATCTTTTGCATCTAACATCAATGCCTTGTCGATTAACGTTTGCACCTCGGCTGTTATTTTTTGATTATTTTTATATTATTCGATAAATATAGTAATCGGTATGAAAATGGGATATGTTATCACGGGAATCGGTCAAAATACGGTTGAGCTTTC
>JBNKXM010000301.1:0-3467 GCA_050300315.1 Thalassotalea sp.
TGATCAATTCAACTTTTGGGTTGTCTAAATCTTTTGCTGTTTGCGGAATGTGCTGCTTACATGCATCAACTACCATGCCGTCAATTTCAACCATAACGCATTTTTCAACACTGGCATGACGAATGACTTCTCTCGCTGTACCACCGTCTCCACCACCAATAATCAAGACATTTTTCGGTGCAGGGTGAACAAATAACGGTACATGAGTGATCATATCATGATAGGCAAATTCATCACGCTCAGTGACCATAATAAGCCCGTCATTAAGTAACATTTTTCCGTGACCTTTAGTTTCAACCACATCAACAGTTTGAAATTCACTTTTACCAGAGAACAGCACTTTTTCGACTTTAAATTTAATGCCTAAAAAGTCTGAAAATTTTTCTTCAACCCATAAATTAGAGTGCATGGTATTCTCCTGTGATATCCAGCTCTGTTGGCTTACTGTAAGTTAATTGAGGTTTAATAAAGTTAGCAAAACTAACAAAGTAGCCATTAGATAAGGTATCCTGAACCAAGGCTTTACTAATGTACTCGTCTGAAATACTCATTTTGACTTTTTCCATAAACTGGTATTCATTAAATCCGAGTAAGTCAAATGAGGCTGGTTGTAACACCGCCAAAATCTTAGGTGCTAAATCGACCAAATTTAAATTTGATTCAAAACTGACATAACTACTGCCTTCTTGTGGCGTGACATGAATAGTTAAGTATTTGTTTTGATTAATGGCATTTAGCGAGTAGCCATAAGGTTCAAAGACAAAATCGTCGATTAAAAAATCAGGTAACAGCTCGTCAATATGTAAAAACTCTCTAATAGTTTGCGCAGATAATCCTGGTGTCGACAATGTTTTCGACGCTTGCTCACATATTTGATAAGCGAGTAGCTCATAGGTTTTATCTTCTTTGGTGGCAACAAAGTTATTATTTTGATGAAAAATATAGTTATGGTGAGAGTCCATTTCGCCAAAACGATAGGCCTTACCATCAACATATTTTGCTAATAAATGTATATCGTCACCAAAACAGCTTGGTTGAGCATGAGAAAAATACTCATTTTTACGTTGATAGGTCACATGTAAAACTAATTCTTTTTCAACATTTTGTAGAAAATACTCAACAGAATTGACCAAGTGGGTTACCCCACAAGTTAAAATTAGCAGGCGATCGTGCCAGACAAATAAGCTTGATTCCGACAATAAAAATGCTTTGCATTGCTCATTGCTGATGGTTGAGAGTATTTGCGCATTACAACACTTTACTAGTGCCTGCCAAAAACTATCTTCAAAATCAGTAAGTAACGACAACTTTTTCCCGTCTACTAATATTTCTGCTTTCTTTTCAGAACCTTCAAAGAACAACCGCTTATCCTCTTTAATGCATTTGTCTATTTTGCCACCACATTTGGAGCGGCGGCTATTGTACGAATAAATTTTGCTAATTCAATCTTTATTCATCCATCTTGAGTAAAAGTTTTTGAAGATATTTATGCAGGAAAATGGAATAAATTAGCTGCGTTATAATCAAAAATTACTATACTTTATAAGCTTTTTTTGCATAATTGCCAAAATTTTTAAACGATCATCATAGTGAAAAAGATAAAAGACCTAACAGTTGAATTAATAACGCCCGATTGCGCCTATGAATGTGCGAGTGAAGAGATTGGTATTTTTGCTGACACCACTCATATTATAGGCTTTGGTTTTGATGGCACCGCTTGTTTTAGAAAAGGCACACATGCTGGCCCTGATGCATTGCGAGCCGTATCAGATGGCATTGAATCCTATTCTCCTTATTTAGATGCTGACATCGACGAGATCAGTTTTGTTGATTTAGGTAACTTGTCAATAGATGTTAATCATATCTGTGCCAATCAGCATGAATTGATAGAGCAACAATGGCAACAAGCAAGTAACGACTATGTTACCTTATTTAGTGATATTAATTTTGCAGAAACCGGTGTTAAAACCTTAACGATTGGCGGTGAACATTCTATTTCGTATGCGCCGATAATAACCTATCTTGAGCAGTATGATGATTTGGTGTTACTGCATTTGGATGCGCATGCTGATTTACGAGATGGTTATTTAGGCTTTCATTATTCGCATGCTTCGATTATTCGCCGTGTTGTTGACCACTTTAAGCCATCACATCAGCTGATCCAGTACGGTATTCGTTCAGGAACCAAAGAAGAATATCAGTGGATGAAGCAACATCAAACGCTGCGATTATCACGAGAAGATTTTCTATCATCGGTAGCCGAAATAGCGGATAATCGCCCAATTTATTTAACCTTGGATCTTGATTACTTTGATCCGAGTTTTTTCCCTGGTACAGGCACACCGGAACCTGGCGGTGAAGATTTTCATTCATTTGTCAGCTTGTGCAAGTTATTAAAAACGAAAAAATTTGTGGGTTGTGATGTGGTTGAGTTATCTCCAGAGATAGACTCAACTGGTAATAGTGACGTATTTGCTGCCAAAGTAGTGCGTGAGTTATTAATTTGTTTAAACAAATAGAGAAGACAGAGTTGGACAAAGAAAGCAAAAAGATTGAGAAAGCGTCTGCAGCAAAGTGGACAATAGAAGATGCCGAAAAGGTTTATCGCGTTAAGCGCTGGGGTAACGGTTATTTTGATATCGGTGAAAACGGTAATATTCAAGTTATTCCTCGTTATGATCAACCTGGGGTAAATATTGATTTACGTGAAGTGATCGATGAAATGGTCGATTCTGGCATTGAATTTCCAGCGGTTATTCGTTTCCATGATATTTTGCGATCACAAGTTGAACTGTTAAATAAAACCTTCCGTAGCACGATTGAAGAAGCTCAATATGAAGGTAAGTACATGGGGGTTTTCCCCGTTAAAGTGAATCAGATGCGTGAAGTGATTGAAGAAATCGTTGACGCAGGTAAGCGCTTTAATTATGGACTTGAAGCGGGTTCAAAGCCTGAGTTGATTGCGGCTCTGGCTTATAACACTAATAAAAACTCACTAACCATTCTTAATGGTTATAAAGATGAAGAATATTTACGCTTAGCCTTATTGGGATTAAAAATAAATCGCAAGATCGTTATCGTTATTGAAAAGTTTAGTGAACTTCACAAACTGATCAGCCTATCAAAAGAATTAAACGTAAAACCTATCATTGGCCTAAGAGTTAAAATGATGGTGAAAGGTCGTGGAAAGTGGGAAAGTTCGAGCGGTGAACGAGCAAAATTTGGTTTAAGTTTGGCTGAAATTCTTAATGCGGTTAGCTTACTGCAAAAAGAAAACTTAACTGAATCTATCCAATTGCTCCATTTTCATATTGGTAGTCAGTTGACGGATATCAGAGCGATAAAAGAAGCGGTTCAAGAAGCATCGTGCGTTTATACTCAGTTGGTTAAGCAAGGCGTACCATTAGAGTATATTGATGTTGGTGGCGGTTTAGCTATTGATTACGACGGTTCGCAATCAACCAATG